>NZ_JAQYWT010000315.1:0-6477 GCF_036322545.1 Streptomyces sp. SP18BB07 | reverse complement strand
GCGCGTCACGCAGCTCCAGGTTGAACACGGCGAGGGCGGGTTCGTCCGCGTAGGCGGCGAGGACGCTGGGCGGCGGCGGGACGTACGACGACAGGGCGCCCGCCGAGACCAGGATCAGCAGGCAGAGCAGCTGTGTGTCCTCGCCGAGCTCGGGCACGTGGCGGCGCAGCAGCTTTGCCATGGCCTCGGTCCTGGTGAGGTAGGACCGCTTGTGCCGCTTGACGACCTCGACCGAGACGTTGTGCTCGAGGACGCCGCCCTGGGCGCCGATGAGGTCGCACAGCACCACGTGGCCCGCCAGTGACCGGCTGAGGATCTCCGCCAGTCGGCCCGCCCGCACCTCCGGTGCCGCGTGGGCTTCGATGCCCGCGGCCAGTTCGTCCGCCAGCTCGGTGAGCCAGCTCTCCAGGAAGACGTCCAGCAGTTCGAGCAGCACCGCCTCGCGTGACTCGAAATATCGCAGGACGTTCGACTTGGCCAGGTCCACCCGGCGGCTGAGCTCGTTGAGGCTCACGTCGGCCACGGGCATCTCGTCGAGCATCGCCGCCGCCGTGTCCAGGATCGCCCGGCGGCGGATCTGCCGCTGCTCCTCGCTGCGCGCTCGCTGAAATGTCATGCCCCCAAGCCTAGCTTATAGACCGACGGTCTCTTGACAGGGGACCGCCGGTCTCTTATATTGGAACTCGTAACAGACCGATGGTTCTATAGGAGTAGGCGATGAGTGGCAACTGGACCGAGCAGCACATCCCCGACCAGCACGGCCGGGTGGCGATCGTGACCGGCGCCAACACCGGGCTGGGCTTCGAGACCGCCCGGATGCTCGCCGAGCGCGGGGCGGCGGTGGTCCTGGCCGTCCGCGACGTCGAGAAGGGCAAGCAGGCGGCCGCCCGCATCACCGGCGACGTCACCGTCCAGGCCCTCGACCTGTCCTCCCTGGACTCGATCCGGTCCGCGGCGGCCGACCTGCGCGCCGCCCACCCCCGCATCGACCTTCTGATCAACAACGCGGGCGTGATGTACACCCCGCGCCAGCTCACCGCCGACGGCTTCGAGCTGCAGTTCGGCACCAACCACCTCGGCCACTTCGCCCTGACCGGCCTGCTCCTTGACCGGCTCCTGCCCGTTGCCGGCTCCCGCGTCGTGACCGTCAGCAGCATCGGCCACCGCATCCGGGCCGCCATCCACTTCGACGACCTGCAGTGGGAGCGCTCGTACGGCCGCGTCAGCGCCTATGGCCAGTCGAAACTCGCCAACCTGATGTTCACCTACGAACTGCAGCGCCGGCTCGCCCCCCACGGCACCACGGTCGCGGTGGCCGCCCACCCCGGCGTCTCCGACACCGAACTCGTCCGCAACTCGCCCGCCGCGTTTCGCAAGCCCATGACCTGGCTCGCGCCGCTGTTCACCCAGAAGCCCGAGATGGGCGCCCTGCCCACCCTGCGCGCCGCCACCGACCCCGCGGTCGTCGGCGGCCAGTACTACGGCCCCGGCAACCGGGGGGAGATGCGGGGCTACCCGAAACTGGTCACCTCCAGCCGCGACTCCCACGACCAGACCACCCAGCAGCGCCTGTGGACCGTCTCCGAGGAGCTCACCGGGGTGACGTTTCCCGTGGAGTGAAGCGGAGAAGCGGGTCACTGCGCGGGAGCGCTTCCCCAGGCCCGCCTCGCACTGCCCGTCGGCAGTTAAGTGAACGATTATCGTGCTGAAAGACTCCCGGGCCGTGGCCACGAGATTCTCGTGCAGCGAAAAGCGCTCCGTCCGCGGTCCGGACCGAGCGCTTTGTCGTCGGCGTCGGTTGTTCAGCCGTCTTCCCAGCAGTCGAAGAGTTCCGAGAGTGTGGGGAACCAGACGTCGTCGAAGGACGTCACGTGGTCGAGGAACTTCTCGAGCATCAGCAGATTGTGGGCCCTGCCGATGGTCTGCGGATGCAGCGTCCAGGTCGCGACCCCGCCCGGACAGCGCGCGTGGGCGAAGTCGAAGCTGTCCTTCCAGCGCGCGAGGACGACCTCGTTGGCCTGCATCAGGGCATTGCCCTTGAAGGACTCCAGCTCCGGGAAGTCGTCGAGGAACCAGGAGACGGGGAACTCCAGGACCCGGCTCTCGGGCCCGAAGGTGTTGCCCTTCTCCTGGTCGAGTTCCACGACCATCCGCGGCCGGTAAGGCGTGAAGTCACGTCCCATCAGGGACGAGTCCCAGTCGAAGCCGAACTCGGCCAACAGGTCGAGTGTGTCGTCCGTGACGTCCAGGGCCGGCGACCGGTAGCCCCGCGGCCGGGTGCCCAGCAGCTTCTCGTGCTGACGCAGCTGAAGTTCGAGCAGCCGCCGTTCCTCGTCCCGGTCCAGAGCGGGGACGTATTCGTGATACACCCCGTGTGCTCCGATCTCGTGGCCGTCCTCGAGGACCGCGTCCACGGCCGAGCGGAACGTCTGGATCGTGTGCGTCGGCACGCACCACGTGGTGGTGATCCCGTAGCGGCGGAACGCGTCCAGCAGCCGCGGAGCCCCCACCAGGGCGCCGAACTCGCCTCGTGACAGAGCCGTCTGGGACGTGGACCGGAACGTGCCCATCCAGACGCTCTGGGCGTCGAAATCCGGGCTCAGACATACGGCGAGCCGTTTTCCCTCGGGCAGTCGCAGCGTCACGGCAGATCACTCCGACCGGGCGGGGCGGCGCGACAGCAGCACGACCCACCTGCCCTCCTGGCACACGTCACCGTTCTGGTTCAGGACCCGGACGTGAGTGGTCACGATGCCGCGATCGGGCTTGCTCGCCGAGGGCCGGATCTCGACGATCTCCTCGCTCACCCTGATGGTGTCCCCGATGCGCACCGGTGCGAGAAGATTCCAGTCCCGGATTCCGAGGAAGGCGATCGCCGACGGGTTCTTCCACCCCAGGCCCATCTCCAGGCCGAACGCCATCGCCAGGACTCCGGGGCCGTGAAAGAGCCGGCCACCGAACTGGGTCTGCTTCGCGAACTCCTCATTCATGTGGAGGGGATGCATGTCGCCCGACCAGGTGCCGAACATGACGACATCGGTCTCGGTGATGGTCCGGCCGGGCGTCACCCAGGTCTGCCCGAGCTCGATCTCGTCGAGGTATCGAACGGACTCCGAGGTGTGCGCCGCGCCGAGAGTGTTGGTGGTCAAGTCATGCTCCTCAGAAGCTGATGGGGACAAGGGGACGATTGCCGCCCTCGTAGGGACCTTCTCTGCTCTCGGCGAGGTCACCAGCGGATCACGCCGTCGGAGTTCTCACGAAGTGCCGGGCGGTCCAACGCCATTTCATCGATCGGCAGGCTGAGTTCCTCTCCGGAGATCAGCTCGGCCACGAGCTGTCCGGTGATCGGCCCGGCCAGGTTCCCGTACACGTGTCCGGTGGCGAGGACCAGGCCCGGGGCCTCGTCGACCTCGTCCACGATCGGCAGCGAATCGGCGGTGGCCGGGAGAAGACCCGTCCAGACACCCTCGACGCCGAGTCCCCGGTAGTGCGGGAAGGTCTCCAGAACTGCGTCGATGGTCATCTTCAGTCCACCGAGCGGCATACGGTCGTCCAGCTGCTCTGGGTAGTCCATCGGACACCCGACGAACAGGTTGCCGTTCTCCGTCTTGGCGACACACTCCAGGTGCTCGATCCCGTGGCCCGAATCCTCGTAGGGCGCTGTGAAGTACTCGTCGCGATAGCTCGGGAGACTTCGGATGTGCCCGTACTGCTTGGCGGCCAGGGGACCGTTGAGGATCTTGTCGAGGTGCTCCTCGACCGGAGCGAACAGCACCGCGCCGAGCCGTTCGGGCTTGATCGGCACGTGGATGCCCTCCGCTTCGAGCATCTGTGACCAGACCCCCGTCCCCCAGACCACTCGGTCCGCGTGCACGTCTCCGCCGACAGTCCGGACGCCCGTGACCTTCGCTCCCTCGCGCGTCAGTCCGAGTACAGGTGTGTGCTCGTGGATGCGCACGCCGAGGCGACGGCATTCCTGGGCCAGGGCACGGACGAACTTGGGGGTGCGGATCTGGCCGTCCTCAGGACAGAAGGTCGCGCCGATGACGGTGGGCGGCAGGATCGGGGCCGCCTCACGGGCCGTCGGTCCGTCCAGCAGCTCCATGGTGAAGCCGTGCTTGTTGCGGTCCTCCACGAATTCCTTGTAGACCCGGCGCTGGTCGTCGGTGAAGAAATACGTCATCGCGCCGTTCGCGCGGTACTCGAACGAGGGGCCGAGCAATTGTGAGAAGTCGTCGTAGAGAGCGCGGCCGGCCCGGGAGAGTGCCAGAGAGAAATCTCCGTTCCGGTTGTGCATGTGGAGAAATCCCATGTTCCGGCCCGAAGCGCCATACGCGATTTTCCGCTGTTCCAAGAGGACGACGTCATGTCCTTTGGCCGCGAGGAAGTACGCTGTCGACACGCCGACGATGCCGCCGCCGACCACGACCACATTCGCCTGGTCCAGTTTCACGTTGCGATCTCCCTGCCATCGGTCCGTCGGTTCGGCATGTGACCGGCTGCCTGACCATCCTTCGGAACTATCGCTCCGCCGACCTCCGGACCGCATTGGAACTTCCCAGAGGATCGGAGCAGTCCATCAGAAGCTCCACAATGGGTGGCCACCGCGGAACCGCAGGCGTGGTCCCACCGGAGTTTCTACGGGCCGGAGCGCCGGAGCCAGTGAGGATTTCCAATTACCTCCGGTGACCCCGCCGCCTACGTTGTGGCCTATCACCTGGCGCCCGACCACACCCTCGGAAGACTCTTGCGCAGCCTTGCGAATCAAGGAACTGGAGCTATGGATGGCGTTCTCGCCGGCCACCGTACGTGGCGACTGCGTGTCGGCCTTCGAGCGCATCGCTCGCGACCACCCCGACCGCGCCGCTGTGATCGACAACGACGCGACGATCACCTACCGCGATCTGCAAGCGGCGGTCGAGCTCCGGACGACGACGCTGCTCGAAGCCGGCCTCCGCCCCGGCTACCGGGTGGCCCTGGTCGCCGAGAGCTCGGCTGAGTATCTGATGACCGCTCTCGCCGTGTGGCGCGCCGGTGGCGTCCTCGTCACCGTCTACCCCTCATCGGGCTCGGGCGACATGCGTTACGCCATCGAGACGAGCGACCCCTCGCTGATCGTCGTCTCCGAGGGAGTCGATCGCGAGGCCGTCGAGGCGGGCGCGCCCGGAACCCCCGTCGTGGACATCGTGTCCTTCGGCGTCGGCGGAGTCCGTCAGGACTGCTCCCCGAATCCCGAGAACCTGCGGGAACCGCTGTCCCTGATCTGCTTCTCGTCGGGCACGACCAGCCGACCGAAGGCGATCATGGTGTCCGCCACGGCGATCTTCAACTGCGCGGACACCTACGGCGAGGTCTGGCACCTCTCCCCGGACGACAGGGCGATCATCTGCCTGCCGATGGCGTGGCTGTACGGCCTCGCGAGCACCTCGCTGGCGGTTCTCCTGCGTGGTGGCACCGTCATCGTCGTACGGCGGGCACGTCCGGAGTTCATCGCTCCGGCGATCGAGCGGTACCGGGCGACGTTCGTGGCCGGCGTCACGGCCACGTTCGCCAAGCTCGTCCAGCACGTGGGAGATCCGGCCCCGGGTACGCGCGCGTTCGAGTCGCTCCGTCTGTGCATCTCGGGGGGTGAGCCGCGCAACGAGGCGGTGTTCGACCGCTGGACGGCCCTGACCGATGTCGCGGTGCTCGACGCGTACTGCGCGTCGGAGTGCCTTCCCCTCGTCACCTACGACCCCTCCACGGACCCTGTTCCCAGGCCGGGCTCGGCTGGGAAGCTCGTTCCCCGCTCCCGGCTCAGGATCCTCGGCCCCGAGGGAGCCGATGTCCCGCCCGGCGAGATCGGCGAGGCGTATTCGAGCGGCCCCGGCCTGATGCTGGGGTATTGGCGGGACGAGCAGCTGACCCACGAAGTGCTCACGGACGACGGTTGGTACCGGACGAAAGACCTGGTCAGAGTCGACGAGGACGGCTATGTGTACGTCGTCGGGCGGCTGTCTGACCTCATCATCCGCGGGGGCACCAACATCTCCCCTTCGGAGATCGAACGTGTCCTCAACGAGCACAAGGCGGTCGGCCAGGCCGCCGTCGTGGGCCTGCCAGACGAGATCTACGGCCAGCGGGTGGTCGCCGCAGTCGTCCCCAGTGCCGCGTCGGGTGTGGACGAGGCCGAACTGCGGGCGTACTGCAAGGCGAGGCTCTCCTCCTACAAGGTGCCGAGCGCTTTCGTCGTGGTCGATGCCCTCCCGGTCAACGCGACCACGGGAAAGCTCAACCGGAAAGACGTCGCCGCGCTGCTCGCTGACCTGAGCTGACCGGCATGACACAGGAACCTGAGAAGGAGGATTCCCAATGACGTTGTCAAGCCGGGGTGGTGACGCCTCGTGATTGGGTCATGCCGCTGCGGCAGCAGGGAATGGAGCTGTGGCCTCGAAGGTCCGGTGGTCGCGTATCAGGGCCCAGAGCACGTTCAGGCGG
>NZ_JAQYWT010000314.1:0-337 GCF_036322545.1 Streptomyces sp. SP18BB07 | reverse complement strand
GTGGGTGGTTTTTTGTTTTGTGTTTTTTTTTTTTGTGGGTGTGGGGGTATGTTTTTTTTTTTTGTTTTGTTTGGGGGGGGGGTGGTTGGTTTTTTTTTTTTTTTTGTTTTGTTTTTTTTTTTTTTTTTTTTTTTTTGGTTTGTTTTTTTTGTTGTGGGGGGGGTTGTGGGTTTTTTTTTTTTGGTGGGTTTGGGGTTGGGGGGGGGGGGGGGGGTGGGGTTTTTTTTTTTTTTGTTTTGTTTTTTTTTTTTTTTTGTGGGGGTGTTTTTTGTTTTTGTGTGTGGGTTTTTTTGTTTTGTTTTGGTGTTTTTTTTTTGGTCTGGGGCGCCCCCCCCCC
>NZ_JAQYWT010000313.1:0-429 GCF_036322545.1 Streptomyces sp. SP18BB07 | reverse complement strand
GCTGGTGGCCGAGGGGCGGACGAGAGCGGAGTAGAACGCCTGGTGCGCCACGACCGGAACCGGGGCGCCCAAGGTTTTCTCGGGGAGGGGGTGGTGCGTGTCGGGTGCGGATCCGGTGATGCTTATAGCGCAGTTCGCGGCGCCCCTGCTATACCGGGCCGCGGGGACCAGCGCGAGCCGCCTCCCCGGCGCCGCACCCGACACGCACCCCCCCCGCCCCGCGAAAACCTGGGGCGCCCCGGGTCCGGTCGGGGCGCCCCAGGCGTTCTACTCCGCTCTCGTCCGCCCCTCGGGCCCCAGCCCCTGGGCGACGAGGGCGTCAAGGCCGTGGTCGGCGGAGACCGTCGCTCCGTGCACGGACGTGTGGGGGTTGTCCCGCGTCTCGGTGGAGAGGTACAGCGCCTTCGACCCCGCCGTGCCCCACGACTC
>NZ_JAQYWT010000312.1:0-381 GCF_036322545.1 Streptomyces sp. SP18BB07 | reverse complement strand
TCGCCGACCAGGTCACCCGGGTCGCCCGGGACGTGGGTACGGAGGGCCGTCTCGGCGGTCAGGCGCAGGTGCCCGGAGTCGCCGGAGTGTGGCTCGACCTCACCGACTCAGTGAACGGCATGCCCGCCAACCTGTCCGGCCAGCAGCGCAACATCGCCGAGGTCGCCACCGCGGTTTCTACCTGGGCGAGGTTGCGCTCCTGGCCGGTCACGTTGGTGGGCTAGAGGTTCACTGTGTCGGTGAGGTCGCGCCAGACTCCGGCGACTCCGGGCACGTGCGCCTGACCGCCGAGTCGGCCCTCCGTTCCCACGTCCCGGGCGACCCGGGTGACCTGGTCGGCGAAGGACGACAGCTGGTCGACCATCGTGTTGATGGTGTTCT
>NZ_JAQYWT010000311.1:0-349 GCF_036322545.1 Streptomyces sp. SP18BB07 | reverse complement strand
CCTGACCGCCGAGGATGCCCTCGGTGCCCACCTCACGGGCCAGCCGCGTCACCTGCTCGGAGATCGGCCGAGCACACGGCTGAACTCCCGTCACGCTCGGGTCTCGAGTTTGCCGGCGGCGGCTGGCGTCGACGGGGGGCGGGGGGGACTTGGGAGTTGTGCCGCACGTGCTGGGTCTGGTTTTTGGCATTTATGTTAACATTGGGGGTTAGGTCATTCCTGTTGCGGGTTACGCCGGGCAGGTGGGCGTGACCGCCGAGGTGGCCCTCCGTTCCCACCTCGCGGGCGACCCTGGTGACCTCCTCCGCGAACGACGACAGCTGGTCCACCATCGTGTTCAGCGTGTTCT
>NZ_JAQYWT010000310.1:0-380 GCF_036322545.1 Streptomyces sp. SP18BB07 | reverse complement strand
GGGGGGGGGCCCCGCGGCACATACAAAAATAAACCCCAAAAAAAAAAACCAAAAAAACACCACCAAACAAAAACAAAAAACAACCCCCCCCAAACCCCACCCACCCCCCCCCCCCCACCCCCCCCGCCCCCCCCCCCCCCGCCCCCACCACCAGGCTCTACTCAGACGGCGACCACCGTGATCGACACACCCCCGGACACCCGTCCCCGCCCCCCCCCTCTCCCGCTCTGCGCTGGTGGGGGCCCTGCAGGCGTTGCGTGGGGCCGGGAGCACGGCCGAGCCGCCGTATGTCGACGATCCACCGAAGGATGCGCTGAAGTCGCTGGTGGAGGAGGTTTCGGCCGATGAGGTGCTGGTGCTGCCCGATCCGCACTCCGTGG
>NZ_JAQYWT010000309.1:0-34444 GCF_036322545.1 Streptomyces sp. SP18BB07 | reverse complement strand
AGGCTCTGGAAGCTGACATCCGGACCTGGGTCAAGCACTGGAACGAAGACCCCAAGCCGTTCATCTGGACCAAGACCGCCGAAGAAATCCTCGACTCCCTCGCCCGCCTCTGCCGACGGATCTCCGGCGCAGGACACTAGACGTACCTGGTCAACGACGAGAAGATCTCGGCGATCGGGGCCTATGTACGGGAGCTGGGGCCGCGCCTCGCGGCGGCGACCGGGAAGGTGGACGCGCCCGTCTTCGGGTGGGAGACCGCCCACCGGGGTGACGCTCGGCGCCGCTCGCACAAGCTCATCCAGTGCGCGGTCGATCTGGGGGCGTTCTGCGCCGTGCCGCTGGCCGCGCTCGTCGTGTATTGGGTGGACGGGGCGGATAGTGGGGCGCTGCTGCTCGTACTCTCCGTGGCGGAGGGGCTGGCGGCGCTGGGGCTCGCGGTCCAGATCGTGCTGCACTCGGGGCTCGTAGGGGGAGGCGGCGGGCGGTCAGAGTAGGCCGTGGTCGCGGGCGTAGAGGGCGGCCTGGGTACGGTCGCGGAGACCGAGGCGGGACAGGACGCGGGAGATGTGGTTCTTGACCGTTCCCTCGCTGAGGAAGAGACGGGCGGCGATCTCGCGGTTTGTGGAGCCTTCGGCGATGAGACGCAGTACGTCGATCTCGCGGGCGGTCAGTCCAGTGTCGGAGGGCGGCCGGGGGCGCGGGGCGGCCGGGGTCAGGTAGCCGGTCACCGATGAGTCGAGCTGGGTGACACCGGCGTGCGCCAGCCGCACCGCGTGGGCGAGCTGCGCGGCCGGCAGGTTCTTCAGCAAATAGCCGCCGGCGCCCGCCCGCAGCGCCTCCACCACGTACTCCTCGTCGTCGAACGTCGTCAGCATGACGACCCTGGCCGGGCAGCCCCGCCGCCGCAGGATCGCCAGCGCCTCGACTCCGTCCATGCCCGGCATCCGTACGTCCATGAGAACCACATCGGGGCCGAGCGCGAGTGCCTTCTCGACCGCGTCCCTGCCGTCGACGGCCGTGCCCGCCACCACGATGCCGGGCTGGATGCCGAGGAGCGAGGCGATGCCGTCCCTGACCAACTGCTGGTCGTCGACGACCAGTAGGGACACGGGCTGGGGCTCGGGCTCGCCGGTCATGTGCCCGCCCCCGTCTCTGGTACGTCGCTCGGGATCTCGACCGTGATACGCGTACCCGCCCCCGGCGCGCTGTCGACACCGACCGTGCCGCCGAGCAGCCGTGCCCGCTCCTGGATGCCTGTCAGACCGAACCCCTGGTCGGCGACGCCGGGCCCGAATCCGCGGCCGTCGTCCGTGACGACGAGCCGCGCGCGGTCCGCGCCCAGCGCCAGGGACACGGTCACCCGCCGGGCACCCGCGTGCCGCCGCACGTTCGTGAGCGCTTCCTGCGCGGCGCGGTAGAGGGCGGTGAGCGAGGGCTGACCGTACCGCCGGGCGTACGCCTCGCCCTGGACGGAGAGGGATGCGCGCACCTCGCTGTCGTCCAACTGCCGTACGAGCTCGGCAAGCGCGGACGGGAGCGGGGGGCCGCCACGGTGGTCGTCGCGCAGCGCCCGTACCGACGTCCGTACGTCGTCGAGCGCGAGCCCGGCCGAACGCCGGGCGTCCGCCACGGCCTGGTCGGCGGCGGCCGGATCGTGGTCGCGGAAGGCGTCCGCCTTCTCCAACTGGACTGCTATCGCGGTCAGATGGTGCCCGAGACTGTCGTGGATGTCGCGGGCCAGCCGGTTGCGCTCGTTCGTCGCCGACAGTTCGGCGACCCGTGCCGCGTACTCCTCCAGCCGGGCCCGTCCGCGCTGCTCGCCGATCGCGACCGCGGCCATGGAGAGGGCGAGGACCAGGCCGATGAGCAGCATGAGCAGATCGGAGACGTACTCGGGGTCGACGTACCACGTCGGCTCGGACAGCGCATACAGACCGAGGACCACGGCCACGCAGCACGCGGCGAGGGCGAGGGCGACAGTGCGGCCGAAGGCGAAGTACGCGGTGAAGGGGACCAGCACCAGCAGGGCCCGGGACAGGCCCGACTCGTCGAGAGCGGCGACGGCGACGATCAGGCAGAGGCGGACGGCGAGCAGGGCGACGGGCGGCCACGACCAGAGGGGCTTGCGCTCCAGGAGCAGCAGCAGGAGCAGGCCGACGACGAAACCGGTGGTGCGGGGGGTGAAGAGGGCGTCGTTGTGGGCGGCGGCGGTCAGGCCCGCGAGGAGGACGGCGAGGTAGAGGAGGGGGGCCACCCAGGGGACGGGGCGGGAGGGCGCGGAGCCTGTGGCGGTACTCGTACGGCGGTCGCTCATCCCCAGTGTCGCCATCGTCCCTCCCCGAGCCGCGTCCTTTCAGGCTACGGGCCGCTGCCCCGCCGCGGACCTGCCAGAAGTCATATGACCTTTGGCCACGAGGACTGGTCACCCGGCACTCACGGTGCGCGCCGGGCCGCTCCTACATTCGCCGTGTCCTCCTGAACTGCGAGGACCGTCGTCTTTGGAGTGTGCTCTGATGCTGCCTCCTGTTTTTGCTCCTTCTCCTTGGTTCTTCCGCTTCGGCGCCGTGTGCGGACTCCTGTGCGGCCTCTTCATCGGACTGCCCGGCGCCATCGAGGCTTTCACCGGCGAGACCACCGCCACCAGCTTTGTCCTGGGCGTCTCCCCGGCCTTCGCCACACCGCTGCTCGTCGCCCTCCACCTCCGCCAGCACTCCCACGCGGGGCGCGCCGGCACGATCGCGTACGCCGTCAACCTCATCGGCCTGGGGCTGTTCGGGGGTGCGGCGTTCACCCTGAACATGGCGCTGTTCGGCCTCGACGACACGACCCTGGAGGAGGTGCTGACCGGGACGACGCGTGTGGCCCTGCTCGGGAGCGCGATCGTCTTCGCCGTCGGAACGCTGCTGTTCGGGCTCTCGATGGTGCGTACGGGGCTCTTCCCGAAGGTCCCCTCGTGGGGGTACGCCGTGATGCTCGCGGCGCTTGCGCTGCTCGGGCCCCTTCCGGACTCGGTGTTCACCAGCCTCGTCCATGTCCTCGCTGGCGCGTCGGTGGCGTGGCTCTCGCTGTCGCTGCGGGCGTGGGTCCGGTCGGCGGGCGATGGTGGTGCGGTGCCAGGGGCTGCCGCGTCCGTCTCCATGCCCTGACATCGCGTGGTCCCGTACCGTAAGGGCACGAGCTTGCGGTACGGGGGTACGGGCGATGACGGCGGGTCAGTACGAGGGCGATCACGTCGACTTCAAGGGGGCCACGGTCCATGGCCCGGTCATCGCGAAGGCCGAGGTGCACCTGGCGGGTCCGGCGCCCAGGGCCTTGGACTCCCTGCCTGCGAAGGCCGCCGGGTTCACTGAGCGACTCTGCCTGGAATCTTGAGGACGGGCGTCACTTCCCTTGGCGCCACCACAGCGGCCGGGGTAAGCCGCGTGCGTCGAGGTACTGCTGGAATCACCGACTGGTTCGGCATGAAGCTGGCCACCAGTGGCCGCGCCGCCGCGCTGCTGTTCCCCCGCATCGACCCCACCGCCACCCCGGCCCTGATCGACGGCGAACGAACCCTCCACGACGCCGACTTCATGAGCGGCGCCACCGAAGACCGCTACCCCGACCACTTCGGCCTCGCCCACGGCATCGACGGCGGCGGCAGCGACCCAGCCCGCGCAGACGTCGCCGACCACCTCGCCACGCTTCCGCACCATCAGGTCGTCCTCGGCCACGACGTCAGCGCCAACGCCGACTTCCTCACCAAACTCTCCGACAGCCTCTGACACACCACCCGAGCTCCGGTCGCGCTGCGCTTCACCCGTAGCCCGACCGGAGCTCCTGCGCCACCCGGGCCGCGGGGCACCCGGGCGCTGATGCCAGTAGAGGTCGTCTACGACGGGCCGTGACGGTGATGCCAGCTAAAGGATGAGGGGCCGGTCGGTGCCCGGCCCCGTGACGCGCCCGGGCGTCTGCGACGCCTCGTTCTCTGTGCCGGGAGTGAGAGGCGCCGCGTCGGAACTCGAATCCGGTCAGTTGACCACTGGCTCGGGCCACGCACAGACCGGATGCTCTACGGGGCACCGACGTCAGTTGGCGGCCGTTGTGGACGGCCCACGCCGGACGCTGTGCCATCCATCGGCTCGAGGTGTCCGGATGCTAGTTTCAGCAGGTGGCCTGAAATCAGCCCATTAAGCCCGGTTCGCAGATCGCGGGCTACCAGGTGGAGTGTGAGATCGGCCGTGGGGGAGTAGGCGTCGTCTACCGCGCGAAGGACCTGCGGCTGGGCCGTATCGCGGCCCTGAAAGTACTGGCCCCCGAATTGACGCACGAACGACACTTTCCGTCGGCGTTTCATCCATGAGTCGCGCATGGCCGCTTCAATCGACCATCCGCACATCGTGCCGATCTTCGGAGCTGGTGAGGCCGACGGAGTCCTGTACATCGCCATGCGTTGCGTTTCCGGGCCGGATCTGGGAGCTCTCCTGGACCGGGATGGTCCGCTGCCGGTGACGGGTGTGGTGCGCATCGCCGCGCAGGTGGCGTCGGCGCTCGACGCCGCACACGAGCACGGTCTTGTACGCGGGGACGTAAAGCCCGGCAACCTCCTGTTGGACAGGAGTGATGTCGCCGACGATCCCTTCTATGCGTATCTCATGGACTTCGGACTGGCGAAACCATCGCTGGAAGAGACCTCCGACACCACGGTGGGACGGTTCGTGGGCACCCTGGACTACGTGTCCCCCGAGCAGATCTCCGGCAGTTCTGTAGACGGTCGGAACGATCTGTACAGCCTCGCCTGCGTCGTATATGAGGCCCTTGCGTGTAGCCGGCAGCCACACAAGCCCCTTGACCCGCGCGAGCGGCCTCCGCGCGCCTCGCACCCGCCCCGCACACCCCCGGACCCAGGTCCTGTAGTCAGGCCGGCAGCCGGCTACTCCAACCCGGTCCTGATGAGGGCGCGTCATCTTCGCGTGGCAGGCGAAACGATCAACCCTTGCTGCATTCGGGGGAACCGCCTGCCCAGCCGCTGTGCGGCCTGTCCCAGCACGCACGCTATCCACGTGGGTCAACAGCGTGTTCATGCGGGAACGGGAGGCCAAGACGATGGTGAAGACGGTGCGCGGAAGGATCACCACGGCGCTCGCGGTGGCAGCCGCCCTGGCGCGCGTCAGCGGTCCCGGCTCAGGCCACGGGCGGCAACACCCCACAGCGGGCCCTGGCGGCACCCGTGTTGCTGTGGGACGCGGTGGACGCGCTTCCCGTCGCGGCTGAGCGGCGCGAGGGTTACAACCGCCTCAGGGAGTTCGGCGACTGGATCGACGCCGACCGCGACGGCTGCAACACTCGGCAGGAGGTGCTCCTGGGGGAGGCCATCGAGGTGCCGGCCCAGACCGGCCGGTGCACCCTCGAAGGGGGCCGCTGGTACTCGTACTACGACGACCAGTACCCCACCCGCGGGATCGACATCGACCACCTGGTCCCGCTCGCAGAGTCCTGGGACTCCGGGGCCTGGCAGTGGGAACGCTCCAGGCGCGTGGAATACGCAAACGACCTCAGCGTCCCACACCACCTCGTCGCCGTCACCGCAAGCTCCAACCGGCAGAAGTCCGACAAGGACGTCGCGCAATGGCTGCCGCCCTACGAACCGGCCCGCTGCCCGTACATCACCGAGTGGGTGAGCGTGAAAGCCCGCTACGGACTGACCGTCGACACCACAGAGAAGCAGACCCTGACCCACCTCGCCGCCCAGTGCCCCAACATCACCCTCCCCTGACCGGCCACACGCCCGTCCCGCTCCCACCGTCCGGCTCAGGCCCGGCGCCACTGAGAGCAACGCACCGGGGCGGGTTCCGACAGATCAACCGGGGCCAAGTGGCGAACACGACCTCCAGCTGCCGGACTCCTGGTGGGCCGACCTCGCCGGGACGCTGTCGGCCGTCGACACCGACCGCGTCGCCGTACGGGAGCAGTACATGGACCGGGCAATCCCCGAGTTCGTGGGCATCCCGGCCCCGGCCGTGACCCGCTGGGCCGCCCACTCCGACCTGCACTGGGCGAACGTCACCGCGCCGCTGAGGATTCTCGACTGGCTGGGGGGCGCGCGCCCGAGGGGTTCGACGCCGCCACTCTCTACGCCTACTCGCTGCTCCAGCCGGACACTGCCGCCCGCATCCGCGTCGCCTTCCCCGTGCTGGGCAGTCCAGCCGGCCTCGCCGCCGAAGCGACCATGTGCGCCCAGCCGCTCCAGACCGTGGCCCGCGGAGACGACCTGGTCCCCGAAGGACCGCTTCGGAACTGGGCTGAGGGCCGCCGCCGCTGAGCCCAGCGTGGTCGCCCCGACCATCTGGGTTCTAGTGATCGTCGCAACACCTCAGCTCAGAGGTGGCAATGGACATCGAGGTTCGTGGGAGCCGGAAGCCCCAGGGCAACAAGCCGTTGGTCCAAGAACGGGAGACATACTTCCTGCTTGTGGATCAAGGAATGAGCTTTGCCGAGGCTGCCAGGGCCGTCGGCATCAGCACCCGCACCGGCGAGCGATGGCGCAACGGACGAGGTGCCTCGGGTCGGTTCAAGGCAGCACCACCGGTCAACGGGGCACCCGTCGCTGAATCGACTGAACCCTCGCGCTATCTGCGCGAAGTAGACCGCTTCCATATAGCCGACCGGCTGCGGGAGAAGGCCTCCATCCGGGCGATCGCTGCCGAGCTGGGCCGAAGCCCATAGACGGTCAGCCGCGAAGTCCGCCGCAACGGCACCGTCCTGGTTGACGGCTACAACTCAGCAGCCGTGCGCGACGCTCTCATCACCACCGTCAACGCCCTACCACCCCACCTGAAACGGTCACTGACCTGGGACCGGGTCACTGAGATGGCCGCTCACCACGGCTTCAGCATCGCCACCAACGTCCCGGTCTACTTCTGCAACCCCGGCAGCCCGTGGCAGCGCGGCTCGAATGAGAACACCAACGGCTTGCTCCGGCAGTACTTTCCCAAGGGCACCGCTGAACAGCCGTCCACGCAAAACGCTCGGCTGGGCAACGCCGGCTGATCGTCTGCAAGAGTTGACGGCTTCTCCGTCGAACTACCTGGGGTCCTCACTCTCCCAGGGGTAGACGAAGAGGCCAGGCCGGACGCCCCATGCGTTGAGCACAGTGATCAGCTCGGACTCGTCCGTGGCCTCAGAGGATCCGATGAGGGCTGCTCCGATGTCGTAGTCGAAGCCGTCGATGCGTTCGCGGTCGTACTCCCAGTGCTCAAGGTGGAAGCTGCGTTCAGCGTCGCTGCGAACCCATCCCTCGCCCTGCGCTTGGGCATCGGGATCGCTCTTCTTGGGGCGGACGTCCACAAATGCCTGGCGGCCTGGCCTCGATGCTGGGACTTCCGCAACCAGCCTCCTGCCGAGACGGAGCGCGGTCAGTTTGTCCACGGGCCAGCCCGATCCATCGTTCATGAGGTTCATTCTGGCCCGGCCACACAGGAGTGAGCAGCGCGGCCAGGTGGTGACTTCTGGTGCGTGCTCAGTCGGCCGCCACCAGAGGGCAACACCACCCCGCCGACTGTGCAACAGCGCTCGGCTGGGAACTCACAGCCGAGCCGCTGCTTACACTGCTCGCAGCTTGATCAACTCACCGCGTGTTGCAACGATCCCTCGAATCCACCCCATGAGGCCGACCACGCCGGGTGCGATCCCCGACCACGGCCCGAGTGGCGTGTCCGACGTGACACGCAATTCGAACAAGCGATCTAATGCCGGTATGGACGTGACCGACTTCCCCGACGACCTGGTGCAGACGCAAGCCGCCTGGAACGCCACCTACCAAGCGCTCGCCGCACCCCGCCCCCGCGACACCACCGCCCTGCGCCGCCGCCTGCTGCTCCTGTCCGTACGGTTGTGGTGGCACCCCTACTGGGAGACCGTCCCCTCGGTGCCGACGGCACGCTCCAAGCTGCGCCACCTCGCCCGCGCCCACGGAGCTGTCCGAGCCGCGTGACCTGTCGCCCCGGTCGACCAGCAGCGCGAGGTTGCGACAGGGGTTGCGCCTATCTGTTGCGCTGGATGTTGCGCCATGGGTTGCGCTAGGTGTTGCGCGGCCCGCAGGACCGTCCCCGTGTCCGCGCAGGTCATCACTCGGTTTTGCCGTGGTCGGCCCGCTGACATCCCCGTTGCGGCTGCTCTGCCCATGTCCCTTGGTTGGAGTGAAGGAGGAAGGGACGGGCGGGATGGGCGGCGCGGACGCTGCCGGGGATCGGGCGCGCTCACCGGTGTTGCGCGTCGGCGGGGCCGCCGCGCCGTGCTGCCGTCAGTGCGGCGGTGATGGCAGGCGGGGGACGTCGGCGGGGGAGAGGGCGGGGCGGGCACGGTGCCAGCGTGCGGGGTGTCGCCTGCGGCCGGAGGCGTCGCGGGCGACGTCGATGCCGACTTCGACCACCAGCTCGGGTTCCACCAGCGTGACGACCAGCTTCTCCTGGCTGCCCCACCCGGCAGCGAACGACCAGCCCGTCCACGGATGCCCGCGCCGTCCTCGAGCGAGCAGGCCGGCGACCGCAGCGCCTGCCGCCCGGGTGAGGGCGGTGGTGCGCCCGACGTACTGAAGGCGTCCTTGAGTGTCGTACCTGCCGAGCAGCAGGGTGCGGGGAACGGCCGGAGAGCCGGTGATCGCGCCGACGATCGCCTCGCTCGTCTCGCGGACCTTGTATTTCTGCCAGCCCCTCACCGACGGCTTGTAGGCGTCGTCCAGCCTCTTGAAGACCACCCCTTCCATCCCGACCGACGCCCACGTCAGCCACTCGCGCACGACGTCGGCCTCGCTGGTCGACGGGCACAGCGCCCACGGCGCCGACAGTTGGCGGGCGGCGAACACGGACTCCAGCGCGGCCCTGCGCCGCCGGTACGGCCAGGAGGTCGTGTCCGTCCCGGACAGCCGCAGCAGATCGAACGCGACGAAGTGGGCCAGCCACTCCTCCGCCGCCCGGGCCGCCCGGGCACCACGCCGGGCAAGCCGGTTCTGCAACCGCTCGAACGCGAGGCGGCCCGCGGCGTCCCATACGACCAGCTCGCCGTCCAGCGCGGTCGCGTCCGGCAGCTCACGGCCCCGGCCACGACCTCCGGAAATGCCGGCCCCATTTCGGTGCCGCGCCTGGAGCGCAGCACCACCTGGCCCGCGTCGACGGAGACGAGAGCCCGAAAGCCGTCCCACTTCGGTTATGCGCTGTTGAACTGTCCGCGGGTAGAGTCCGGCGCCATGTCGATCACAGGGTGGCGGGTGCACTTCACTCGCCGGGAGCTGACACGGCCTCGGCTCTCGTCGTGAGAGTGCGGTCAGGCGGCGAAGGAGGCGAGCAGTTCGTTGTACTGCTTGGCGGCGGTGTTCAGGTCCTGGTCGGAGAGGCCGAAGGCGGTGCCGTACAGCTTGACCATCGGCTGGATGTCGAACTGGCACAGCCGCAGGGTGGCGTGCCAGTTGCTGAGGAGGGTCTCGATGGTGGCCTGGTTCGAGCCTTCGGGGGTGTAGTGGTCGGCGGGGACGCCGGCGGTGACGGCGACGACGGCCTTCTTGCCGGCCAGCTGCGAGGCGGAGCCGTCCATGGTGAAGGCCCAGCCGAGGGTGAAGACCTTGTCCTGCCACTGTTTGAAAAGAGGGGTGGTGTTGTACCAGAACACAGGGTGCTGGAAGACGATCACATCGTGGTCGGCCAGCAGTGCCTGCTCGGCTGCGGCGTCGATCTGGAAGTCGGGGTAGGTGGCGTAGAGGTCGTGCACGGTGACGTGGGCCAGGTCGCGGACGGCGTCCACCAGCGCTTTGTTGGCCTTCGACTGGGACAGATCGGGGTGACCGACGACAAGGAGAACCTTGGACATGATGAAGAACCTTTTCAGTGATCAGTGAAATGTGAACGGATGCGGGTTGATCGGGGGTGGCGGGTCAGTCAGATCACCGGTCGATGGTGGCCATGTTCGCCTCGTTGTGGCGTTCGCCCGCGGCCGGTGTGAGGTTGTTCAGTCGGTCGAGCTGAGTGGCGCTGAGTTCGATGGCGTCGGCGGCGGTGTTCTCCTCGACGCGTGCGACTCGCCGGGTTCCGGGGATGGGGGCGATGTCGTCGCCTCGGGTCAGCAGCCAGGCCAGTGCGGTCTGTGCCGGGGTGGCTCCGATCTCGGCGCCGATTGCCCGTACTTCGTCGACGATGCGCAGGTTGCGCTGGAAGTTCTCGCCGGTGAAGCGCGGGTTGGTCTTGCGCCAGTCGTCGTCGGCGAAGTCGTCGACGGTGCGGATCTGCCCGGTCAGCAGGCCATGTCCGAGCGGGGAGTAGGGCACGAACCCGATGCCGAGCTCGCGCAGCAGCGGAAGGATTTCGGCCTCGACGTCACGCGTCCACAGGGAGTATTCGGTCTGCAGTGCGGCCACCGGATGGACGGCGTGTGCCCGGCGGATCGTGGCGGGGCTGGCCTCGGAGAGTCCGATGTGGCGCACCTTGCCCTCGGCGACCAGCTCCGCCAGCGCGCCGACGGTCTCCTCGATGGGGGTCTTCGGGTCAACGCGGTGCTGGTAATAGAGGTCGATGTGGTCGGTGCCGAGCCGCAGGAGTGAGCCTTCGACGGCGGTCCTCACGTTGGCGGGGCTGCTGTCGATGACGCCGGGGCCGTCGCCGGCGTGCGAGACGAGGCCGAACTTCGTTGCGATGACGACGTCGTCGCGGTGGCCCTTGATGGCCTTGCCGACGAGTTCCTCGCTGTGGAAGGGGCCGTAGATCTCGGCGGTGTCGATGTGGGTGACGCCGAGGTCCAGGGCCCGGTGGATGGTGCGGATCGACTCGGCGTCATCGAGGCCCCCGCCCGTGGTGTAGGTGCCGGCCATGGTCATGGCTCCCAGGCCGATGCGGGAGACATCGAGCCCGCCCAGTGATACGTGCTGCATCAGGTACTCCTTGTCGTGACGGCCGTCAGACCGGTCGGCGGTCGTGCGTAGGGGGTGCGCCACCAGTTGGCGGACCGTGCTGGGCGTAACCGCGCGCTGTCGGCGCGGGCGCCGCCGGCCGGGTCGCGAGTCGGGGCTGTAGGCGCACCCGGTGGCTGCCGGCCTCGGCCTGGCGTGGTGCTCAGACGTGGATGTCGTCGCAGGTCAGGCTGCCGAGGACATCCAGGCGCGGTCGTCCGTGATGTGCTTCACCCAGGCAAGCCGGGCGCGCACCCAGCCGATCACGGGGGATGCGAACCGGCCGCTGTCAGGTGGGGGCCGACGCTGGTGTCGGCAGGACCAGGCGGCGGGGGATCCGCAGGTTGAATCGGCTGCGCCGGGTCAGTGCTCGTGGGCCGCCGGCTCCAGAATGAGGACCGGGATCTCACGGTCTGTGTTCTTCTGGTACTCGGCGTAGTCGGGGAACGCCTCGACGGCTCGGGCCCACCACAGGGCCTTCTCGTCCCCGGTCACCTCGCGTGCCAGCATGTCCTGGCGCACCGGGCCGTCCTGAAGCTCGACCCTGGGGTCGGCCACCGCGTTGTGGTACCAGACCGGGTGGGTGGGGGCTCCCGCCATGGAGGCGATGACGGCGTAGGAGCCGTTGTGCTCCACCCGCATGACGGGCGTCTTGCGGATCTTGCCGCTCTTCGCGCCCAGGGTGGTCAGGATGACCACGGGCAGGTCTCGGAGCCTCTTGTCTTCTTCACGCGCGACCAGGACACTCAGCGTCGTTCCCTGCGTACCTCCGGAGCTTTCGTACAGCTCAACCTGGTCACGCACAAACTGCGCCTTGCTCGGCTCGTACTCGCCTTTGAGGGGCATGCTAGCTCTCTCCGTGCTGTCGAAAAGGCACCCGGCAGCCGTCCTCCGTCCCGGCCGGGTGCGGGGCGTGGTGCTCAGGCGTGAGCGTCGTCGTAGGCCAGGCTGTCGCCCAGCTCGCGGGATGCCTCGGCCTGGGCAAGAAGCTCCTTCGCCTTGGCCTCGGCAGCCTCGATGGCGTCCGCACCGGCGACGAATCGCAGCAGCGGCTTGTCCTGGCAGACGATGGTCAGCAGGGCGCGGGCGAGCTTGGCCGGGTCGCCGGGCTGCTGGCCGTTCATGCTCTTCATGCCCTCGATCCGCGGGGCGGTGCGCGGGGCGTAGTCGTCGATGGACAGCTCGGGCCAGTTGGTGGAGCCGTCCACGAGGAGTTCGGTGCGGAAGTAGCCGGGCTCCACGATCGTGGTGTTGATGTTGTACGGCTCGACGTCGTAGCGCAGGGACTCCATCCAGCCCTCTTCCGCGAACTTGGAGGCGGCGTAGGCGGAGGTGAACTCCATGCCGACCAGCCCGGCGGTCGAGGTGATGGTGATGACGTGGCCGGCGCGCTGTGCTCGCATGTGGGGAAGGACGGCGCGGGTGACGTTCATCGGGCCGAAGAGGTTGGTCTCGAACTGCCGGCGCATCTGCGCGGGCGTGATCTCCTCGAAGTAGCCGGTGAAGAGGTTCCCGGCGTTGTTGATCAGGACGTCGATGCGGCCGAAGCGGTCGACGGCTGCCTGCGCGGCGGCCTCGGCGTCGTCCAGGCTGGTGACGTCGAGCCTGGTGACCAGCAGATTGTCCTGCGGTCCGCCCAGGGTCTTCTCGACCTCGTCGGGGCGGCGGCCGGTGGCGACGACCTGGTGGCCGGCGGTGAGGGCCTCCCGGGCGATGTCGGTGCCCAGACCGCGTCCGGCACCGGTGACGAGAATGACCTTGCTCATGGGGTTTCCTTTCAGGCGCCGAGATCCGGCACCCGCTGTCTGCGGGGGTGATGCCTGCAGCGCCGACAGCGCCGCAGAGAGGGATGGGAGCGGCGGCACGAGCGCCGTCTGTCTGGACGGTTCACACCACCGCAGGCTGTGCACCACCAACAGAACCGGCTGTCACGCGGGGGTGGGAGTCCCTCATGAGGGGGTCACTGACAGGGACCCCCAACCCGGCGGACGCGCTCGTAGAGTGAAGCGCATGGCAGGCAGAAACGACCAAAACGGCACCAACCGCGACATCCGCGATGATTTCCGCGCGGAGATCCGGGAATTCCTCGGTACGCGGCGCGCCAGGGTCACCCCCGAGCAGGCCGGACTGCCCCTGTACGGCGGAGAGCGCCGACGGGTCACCGGGCTGCGCCGCGAGGAGGTCGCCCTCCTCGCGGGCATCTCCAGCGAGTACTACACCCGGTTGGAGCGCGGCAACGCCACCGGCGTCTCCGAGAGCGTCATCGAAGGCATCGCGCAAGCGCTGCAGCTCGACGAGGCCGAACGCATCCACCTGCTCGACCTCCTGCGCGGGGCCGGCACGACCCGCCCGCCACGCCGCCGCCCGGCCCAGCTGCGTGTACGGCCTGCGGTGCAGCGCGTCCTCGACTCGATGGCCGGCACACCCGCGTTCATCCTCAGCGGACGCGGGGACATCCTGGCCGCCAATCACCTCGGGCGCGCCCTGTTCTCCCCCGTCTACGCCGACCCGGTACGGCCGCCGAACAACGCCCGGTTCGTCTTTCTCAGCCCGCACGCGACCGAGTTCTTCCGCCACTGGGACGAAGTCGCCAATGACACGGTTGCCATGCTGCGCGCCGAGGCCGGCCGCGACCTCTACGACCGGCGGCTGACGGACCTGATCGGGGAGCTGTCCACCCGCAGTGAGGAATTCCGTCGCCGCTGGGCGGCCCACAACGTCCGGATGCACACCACCGGCGTGAAGCTCCTCCACCACCCGGTTGTCGGCGACCTCGACCTGCCCTTCGAAACCTTCCCGCTCCCCGACGGCCCCAGCCAGTTCCTCCTCACCTACACCGCTGAACCCCACTCACCCTCGCAGGACGCCCTGAACCTGCTGGCCAGCTGGGCCGCGACCAACGACGACATCGAGCAGTCCGCGCCGGCCAACGACTCCCAGCCCGCTGATTCGGGCGAGACACCCGACTGACCGACGACCCCGCGAGTCGATCTGCGGCCCGAGACCGCTGGGGTGACGTTGCACTCCAGCTCGCGGTACTGCGGACAAACGGACAACTGCCAACCCCCGCCCTAACTTGGGCTCGCCGGCCCAGCCCGGCTGCAGAGCAGGACCAGGCACGGGGGTGGCCAGCATCGGCTCCGGCAGCGTCCACTCACGCATGATGCCTTCCACCCAGGTCATCGGCCGCCCGGGTGACCGATGACCGGACCGGTCTTGGTCGGGCACGGCGCCGGGTGTTTCTCGACGGTCAGTCCTGCGGGTGCCGAGACCGATTCGATCCGGCCGTCGGAGTCGATGGTGAGGTCGAGCTGTTCTCCCGCGACGGTGAGCCCGGTGATGGTGAGGGCGCCGACGGGGAGTGGGCCTGTCGGTCGGAGGTGGAGGCGGCCGGCGGGTACGTCGGGTTCCAGTCCGGTCAGCGCGGACATGAGGGCGATGGCTGATGCTGCGGACCAGGCTTGTGGTCGGCAGGCGGCGGGGCAGGGGACGGGGGCGGGGGTGTCCGCGCGTGCGTCGCCGCCCCACAGTTCCGGCAGGCGGTAGTCGAAGGCCGGTGCTGCGTCGAGGAGGCCTTCGATGAGCTGGACGGCGGCTTCGGGGTGTCCGGTGCGGGCGAGGCCGGTGACGGCGATGGCGGTGTCGTGGGGCCAGACGGCGCCGCAGTGGTAGCGCAGTGGGCCGAAGCCGCCGGATGCCGACGACATTGTGCGCAGCCCGTAGCCGTCTGACATGTCGGGGGCGGCGAGCCGTGCGGCGACGGCGGCACTCTCGTCGGCGTTGAGGATGCCGGTGGCCAGGAGGTGGCCCATGTTGCTGGTGACGGCGTCGACGGGGCGGCCCGAGCCGTCGAGTGCCATGGCCGGGTAGGGGCCGTGCTGGTCGCGGACCCAGAACCGGGCGCGGAAGCGGTCGGCGAGGTCGGCCGCGAAGGTCCGCCAGCGTTCGCCGCCCGGAAGCCCGAAGGCGTCGAGGAGTGCCGCGCCGGCGAGGGCCGCTTCGTAGGCGTATCCCTGTACTTCGGCGAGAGCGAGGGGAGCTTCGGCGAGGCGGCCGTCGGCGAACCGGGCGGCGTCCGCGGAGTCCTTCCAGCCCTGGTTGGCCAGTCCGGTGCCGGTGTGGTCGATGTAGGAGAGGAACCCGTCTCCGGCCTGGGCGGCGGTGTCGATCCAGCCGAGCGCCGCCTGGAGCGCGGGCAGCAGCGGTTCGATGTCGGTGGCGGGCAGGCCCCAGCGCCATGCGTCGTGGAGGAGGCAGACCCACAAGGGGGTCGCGTCGACCGTGCCGTAGTAGACGGGCGGCAGGACAAGGCCCTGGCCGTCGTCGAAGACCCCGCTCCGGACCTCGTGGAGGATCTTGCCCGGTTCTTCCTCCGTCGCTGGATCGGTGCGGGTGCCCTGCTGGGCGGCCAGGGTGCGCAGGGTGCCCAGTGCGAGGTCGGTGCCCAGTGGCAGGAGCATCCGTGCGGCCCACAGGCTGTCCCGGCCGAAGAGCGTGAAGAACCAGGGGACGCCTGCGGCGAGGAAGGTGTCACCGGGGGAGGCGCTGGTGGCCATGCGCAGGGAGTGGAGGTCGTCCAGGCTCTGCGTGACGAGCGCGGGCAGGCGGCGGTCGTCGGCGGTGACCTCCGGGCGCTGCCAGGTGGGCCGGGGGTCGGCGGCCGTGACGACGGCGTCGGGTTGCGAGACCTCGACGGCCAGGTGCAGGTCGACGTTCTCGCCGGGCTGGACCGTGAGGGTCCAGGTCAGCGTGGGACGCTCGGCGTCGGGTGTCGCGCCGGGGGCGCTGACGGCGACCTCGACGGCCTCGTCGCCCCAGCGCAACACGCCGTCGCCGCAGAGCAGTTCGCCCGTCGCCCGGAGAGGAGACCGGGCTGCCCGGCCCGCCTTCGCGTGCTCCAGAGGTGCGAGGTCCCCGGCGATCTCGACCCGGACGGCGAGATGCACCGGCCTCGTCGCGGTGGAGCGGACCGTCAGCTGCTCGGTGAGAAGGCCGGGATTGACGATGCGCCGCCGGTCTACCCGGACGGTCGGGTCGGGAACGGCGTCGCCGAGCGCCTGGGCCAGGCCGACGAAGCGGCTGCGTCCGGGTCCCTCCGCCGCGTTCATGACCGCGACGGCCGGCAGCCAGCCCTCGCCACCGTCCGCCGCCCCGGTGCCGGGGCGCAGCGTCACGCGCAGCAGACTCACCGCGCGCACGTCGGCGTGGAAGAGCCCCTGCACGCCGGCTCCGGGAGCGGCGGCGTCGAGATTGCCGTCCGGATTGGACAGGACGACGGTCGGGGCGGCGAGGGTGACCGAGAGGTCGTGCAGGAGCGGCTGCCGCTCGGGTGAAGTCATGGAAGCTCCGTCCGGTGCCCTCGTGTGTCGTGGGCGGTTGGTGAGGCGATTCGTGACTGCGCCGGCTCTTGACAGTCCGGGCGCCGATCGCCACAGTAACCGATTGGAACGCTAAATTTAACGTTCAAATCCAAGCGGGACGGCGACGCACTGCGGTGCCGCAACGGCGGATACGCTGCGGAGCAGTGAACTTGTGGAGGTGGCTTCGCGATGGCGCGAGTAACACTCGAAAGCGTGGCGCGGCATGCCTCTGTGTCGATGCAGACGGTGTCCAACGTCATCAACGCGCCGCATCGGGTGCGGCCGGAGACCCTGGCCCGCGTGCAGGCCGCCATCAAAGAGCTCAACTACCGCCCGAACCAGGCTTCCCGGACGCTGCGGACCCGGCGTTCCCAGCTGATCGGCGCCCGCATCGAGCCGCCGCGCGACGGCGTCAACGGCGCCGTCCTCGCCCACTTCCTGCAGTCGCTGACCGCCCGTACCCAGGAGGCCGGCTACCGGATCGTGGTGTTCACGGCGACCGACGACGACCACGAGTGCTCCCTGTACGAACAGCTCCTCGACGATCACGATCTCGACGCCTTCGTCCTGCACGCCACCCACGCCGGCGACCGCCGGACGGCGTGGCTCACCGAGCGCCGAGTGCCGTTCGTGACCTTCGGCCGCCCCTGGGGGGCTGAACCAGATGCCCCGCAGCGGCACGGCTGGGTCGATGTCGACGGTGCGCAAGGGACCCTTGCCGCGACCCGGCACCTCATCGAGACCGGCCACCAGCGGATCGCCTTCCTCGGCTGGCCGGAAGGTTTAGAGGTAGGTGACGACCGGCGCAGCGGCTGGTCCTCCCTCCTCGCCGTCTCCGGAATCGACACCCCTGCCGGCTACGACGCGGGCGTCCCCGACGGGCTGGACACCGGTCGCGAGGCCGCCGCGGCGATGCTCGACCTGCCCACCCCGCCGACCGCGATCGTCTGCGCGAGCGACTCGCTGGCGCTGGGGGCCTGGACCGAGATCACCGCGCGTGGACTGCGCCCGGGGGCCGATGTCGCGGTGGTCGGCTTCGACGATTCCCCGACTGCGGCGGTCGTCGGCCTGAGCAGTGTGGCGCAGCCGTACGACGAAGCCGCCGCCGCCTGCCTGCGGATGCTTCAGGAACTGCTGGCGGCCCCCAAGAAGCCGCCCAGTCTGCCCGCCCCGGTCCTGCTGCCGCCCCGGCTCGTCGTCCGGGCGAGCGGCTGAGCCGCTCAGCAGCAACCCGCACCCTTCTCACCCCTGCCGGGCGGCTCCGTAGTCCGCTCCCTCAACACCCGCGATCCCGCTCATAGCCCCAGTGCGGCGACGGGATGCGGTCCCCTCTACCACCGGTTCGTCAGGTCGGCCTTGCACAAGGAGATTTATCATGAGAAATCCGCGTATCCGCTGGGCGGTCGGTGCCGTCGCGCTGCTGTCGCTCAGCCTGACGGCCTGTGGTGGCAGCGGGTTCGACGACACCGACAAGGCAGACAGTCAGGAGTCGACCGGCCCCGCCTCGATCAAGGTCCTCATCGCCGCCAGCGGCGACGCCGAGAAGAACGCCGTCACCGACGCGGCCGGCGCATGGGCGACGAAGTCCGGCAACAAGGCGACCGTCACCCAGGCCACGGACATCAACCAGCAGCTCGGCCAGGGCTTCGCCGCGAACACCCCGCCGGACGTCTTCTACGTCGACGCCGGCCGCTTCGCGACGTACGCCAGCGCGGGCAGCCTCGAACCGTACGGCGACAGCTTCGAGGGGAAGGACGACTTCTACCCCGCGCTGCGCCAGGCCTTCACCTACGACGGCAAGCTCTACTGCGCCCCCAAGGACTTCTCCACGCTCGCCCTGCAGATCAACACCAAGGCGTGGAAGAAGGCCGGCCTGACGGACGCCGACATCCCCACCACCTGGGAGGAACTGGAGGCCGTGGCCAAGAAGCTGACCACGGGCAAGCAGGTCGGCCTCGCCCTCGGCGACACGCGCGACCGGATCGGTGCCTTCATGGTCCAGGCCGGCGGCTGGGTGACGAACAAGGACGCCACCAAGGTCACCGCGGACTCCCCGGAGAACCTCGAGGCCCTGAAGTTCGTCCAGTCGCTGCTCGCCGACGGCTCGGCCAAGTACCCCAAGCAGCTCGACTCCGGCTGGTCGGGCGAAGCCTTCGGCAAGCAGAAGGCCGCCATGACGATCGAGGGCAACTGGATCGCCGGCGCCATGAAGAACGACTACCCGGACGTCAAGTACAAGGCGGTCCCGCTGCCGGCCGGACCTAAGGGCAAGGGCACCCTCGCCTTCACCCAGTGCTGGGGCATCGCGGCGAAGAGCAAGAACAAGGCCGCGGCCCTCGACTTCGTCAAGGCGATGACCGCCAAGGACAACCAGCTCACCTTCGCCGAGGCGGTCGGCGTGATGCCGTCGCGACAGTCCGCCCAGGCCGACTACGTCGCGCAGTTCCCGCAGGACAAGCCCTACATCGACGGTGCCGCGTACGCCCAGGCCCCGGTGAACGTCGCCAAGATCGACCAGGTGCTCGCCGACTTCGACACCGGCCTTCAGGGCCTGCCCAAGGCCGACCCGGAGGAGATCCTCGCGCGACTGCAGAAGAACGCGCAGGCGGTCGTAGGCCAGTAACCCGGGACCACCCGGACCACCCGGATACGAACCGAACGAGAGTGAATCTGCGATGAGTGAACCGAACCCCGGGCCCGCACAGGGCCCGGGTGGCGGCGGCCCGGTCCCGGCCCGCCCGGAAGGCACCGCGAAGGCCGACGCCCCGTCCTCCGTGCCGCGCGGGCGCCGCAAGGACACGGGCCCCGACGGCACCAAGGCAGGTCGAGGGGCTGGTGGCAGCCGCCGCACCCCTGCCCCTCGCGGCGGTATCCGGGGCCGGGAAGGTCTCGCCGGCTGGCTGTTCGTCTCACCCGTCCTCGTCGTGCTCGGACTCTTCCTGGTCGTGCCGATCGTCATGGCGCTCTGGGTGAGCCTGTCCGACTGGCACGGCCAGGGCAGCCCCTTCTCGTCCAGGGTGGACTTCGTCGGCGGACAGAACTACGCGCCACTGGTCACCGAACCCGGCCTGCCGCAGAGCGACTTCATGATGAGCCTGCGCAACAACGCCTACTACGTGCTCTTCGTCGTCCCGCTGCAGACCGCGCTCGCGCTGGGCCTGGCGCTCCTGGTCAACGGCAGACGGCTGAAGGGCAAGGGGTTCTTCCGCACCGCGTACTACTTCCCGTCGGTGACGAGCTCGGTCGCGATCTCGGTGGTCTTCCTGTTCATCTTCTCCTCCAGCGGCGTCGTCAACTCACTGCTGGCGAAGATCGGAGTCGATGGACCGGCCTGGTTCGCTGATCCTCGCGGCATCATCCACCTCGCCCTCGGCGCCCTCGGCGTGAACACCGACGCACCACCGTCCGCACTCGCCGACACCAGCGTCGGCGGCCTGTCCCTGTGGGAGTGGTTCTCCGGCCCCAGCGTGGCCATGACCGCGATCATCGCATTGGTCGTGTGGACGACGGCGGGCACGTTCATGCTCATGTTCCTCGCCGCGCTGCAGGACATCCCCCTCGAGGTCGAGGAGGCCGCCGAGATCGACGGCACCGGGCGCTGGCAGCGCTTCCGCCACGTCACGCTGCCCATGCTCAAGCCGACCCTCTTCCTCGTCCTGACCCTCGGACTCATCGGCACCTGGCAGGTCTTCGACCAGATCTACGTCATGACCCGGGGCGAACCGGCCAAGACGACGATGACGCCCGCGTTCCTGTCGTACCAGTCCTCGTTCATCAACAACGAGTGGGGACAGGGCAGTGCCATCGCCTTCATCCTCTTCGCGATCATCGTCGCGATGACCCTGCTGCAGCGGTTCGTCCTGCGCGACAAGGACGAGGCCCGCGCCAAGGCAGCCACCCGGCGAGCGGCGAAAGCGGCACGCTCCGGATCCGGCCCGACCACGAGGGTGGCCGGATGACCCGCACCGCTGCAACGGCCCACCCTGGACCCCGGGGAGCTGACGCAACCGCGCCCACCACAGCCGCCCCGGCGGCCACAGCCGACGCCCACAACAGAGGCACGCGATGAGCCCACAGCACAAGCTCGCCGACGCAGACACCACAGCGCACACAGTCGAGCAACACACAACCCGCCGCTCAGGCAACCCCTCGCGCCGCGGCAGTGCCCTTACGCGCGCTCTGGGTTACACCGTCCTCACCGCCGTCGCGCTGCTCTACATCTACCCGTTCCTCATCCAGCTCGCGACGAGCTTCAAGACCGACGCGGACGCCACCAGCCACCCGCTGTCGCTGTGGCCCCAGCACTTCACGACAGCCGCCTTCAGCCGGCTCGCCGATGCGGACTATCCGCGCTGGTTCACGAACTCCGTCGTCGTCGCACTCTTCGTCACCGCGGGCCGTGTGTTCTTCGACTCCCTCGCCGGATACGCACTGGCCCGGCTGCGCTTCCGCGGCCGGGGCGCACTGTTCGCCGCCGTCATCGCGGTCATGGCCGTCCCCAGCGTGGTCCTGCTCATCCCGAAGTTCCTCGTTCTCAACCAGCTCGCGATGTACGACTCCTACGCCGGGATGATCGTGCCGCTGCTCGCGGATGCCGCGGGGGTGTTCATCATGAAGCAGTTCTTCGAGTCGATCCCGGTCAGTGTCGAGGAAGCGGCCCGCATCGACGGCGCGAGCACCTTCCGGATCTTCTGGTCCATCGTGCTGCCGATGGCCAAGCCGGCCCTCATCACCCTGACCATCCTGTCGTTCCAGGGATCGTGGAACGAACTGCCGCACTTCATCGTGTCCCGCCAGAGCCCGGAACTGAACACCCTCACCTCCGGGGTCGCCTCACTCGTCTCCGGCCAGCTCGGTGAGGGCAACCTGTACCCGATCAAGCTCGCGGCAGCCCTGCTCATGACCATCCCCGTGGCCCTGGTCTTCTTCGCCTTCCAGCGCCACTTCGTCCGCGGCGGCACGGCAGGCGCCACCAAGGGATAGCCGGGCGGGAAACCCGCTGCGATACGGACATCTCCTCCGACAGGACCGAGTTACATGCGCAACCCGACCCCCACGAACGACGTGACGAAGGACGCCGTGAACAGCGCCTGGTGGCGCTCCGCGGTCATCTACCAGGTGTACATACGCAGCTTCGCCGACGGCGACGGCGACGGAACCGGCGACATCGCCGGCCTCCGCTCCCGTCTGCGGTACCTGGCCGACCTCGGGGTCGACGCCATCTGGATCAACCCCTGGTACCCGTCCCCGCTGGCCGACGGCGGCTACGACGTCTCCGACTACCGCGGCATCCACCCCACGTACGGCACCCTTGACGAGGCCCGGAAACTGATCACCGAGGCCCACGACCTGGGCCTGCGGGTGATCCTGGACATCGTCCCCAACCACACCTCCGACCAGCACGCCTGGTTCCAGGAGGCACTGGCGGCGCCGCCCAGCTCCCCGGAACGCGACCGGTTCATCTTCCGCGACGGCAAGGGCGAGAACGGCTCGCTGCCGCCCAACGACTGGCACGCGGCCTTCGGCGGCCCCACCTGGACCCGCACGCCGGACGGCCAGTGGTACCTCCACCTCTTCGCCCCCGAACAACCCGACCTCAACTGGGACAACCCCGAGGTCCGGGCCGAGTTCGAGTCGATCCTGCATTTCTGGTTCGACCTGGGCGTCGACGGCTTCCGCATCGACGTCGCCCACGGCATGGTCAAGGACCCCGCCCTCCCGGACCTCCGCCTGACGGAGTTCTCCGTCATCACAGGCGAGGACCAGCAGAACCACCCGTACTGGGACCGCGACGGCGTCCACGACATCTTCCGCAGCTGGCGCGCCATCGCCGACAGCCACCCCGAACCCCGCGTCTTCGTCGCCGAGGCCCACGTCCGCCCCGGCCGCATGCCCGACTACCTCCGCGCGGACGAACTCCACACCGCCTTCAACTTCGACTTCCTCAGGTGCGCCCTGGAAGCGGACAAACTGAAGGAGGTCATCGACCGCACGATCACCGATCTGGCGAAGGTCGGCGCCCCCGCTACCTGGGTCCTCTCCAACCACGACGAGACACGCCACGTCACCCGTTACGGCCGCGCCCACACCGGCGTCACGACTCCGATGCGCCACCATGGCCACCCCACCGACCTCACCCTCGGCACCCGCCGGGCCCGAGCTGCGGCCCTGCTGATGCTGGCCCTGCCCGGCGGCGCGTACATCTACCAGGGCGAGGAACTCGGCCTCTACGAGGTCGAAGACCTCCCCGAGTCGGCCCTCCAGGACCCCACCTGGGAACGCTCCGGCCACACCGTCCGAGGCCGCGACGGCTGCCGCGTCCCCCTTCCCTGGGCCGGCGACACCCCGCCCTTCGGCTTCAGCACATACGGGTCCGCCACGCCCTGGCTGCCCCAGCCCGACGACTGGAAGTCCTACACCGCCGAAGCCAACCAGGCCGACCGTACCTCCATGCTCCAGCTCTACCGCTCCGCCCTGCGCCTGCGCCGCACCAACCCCAACCTGCGGGGCGAGGAGTTCCGCTGGCTGGACAGCCCGCCCGGCACACTCTTCTTCGAACGCGGCAACGGCCTGCTGTGCGCGGTCAACCTCTCCGACCGGCCGATCCCGCTCCCCGACGCCTGGAGCCCCCTCCTCGCCTCAGCACCGCTGAGCAAGGATGGGACGCTGCCGCCGGACACCACCGTCCTGCTGCTGGACTGACCCCGACGACGGCCACGGGATCACCCAGGCCGATCTCCCCCGCGCGCTCAATCGCGCCCGACTACTCCAGGGCCTGTCCGGTGTTCACTCCCCGCCGATCGGACAGGCCCTGGTCCATCTGTAGGAGCCAGATGAGGACGGAAGGCCGCATGATGTCCGTGGACAACGGACATTGAAGAACCCTGTCCATAACTTCGGTTATGCGTTGTTGAGCTGTCCACGGCTATCGGTCAGCGTCATGTCGATCACAGGGTGGCGGGTGCACTTCACCCGGCGAGGCCTCGCGTGGCTGAGGGAAGTGAGCCCATTCATACGGGAGTTCAATGCGCTGTTCGACGGTCTGGATCAGCGGCTGGATGACCTGGGCGTGCCCGAAGGTCAGCCGTTCTTGATCAGTCCGGTGGCCGAGTACGACCTCGCCTTGCGGTCCGGCCGGCGTGGTCGCGGGCCGGGCCGCTGTGAAGGGACGGGAGACCGGGTGGTCAGAAGGAGTAGGGCCCGAACCGGCCCCACATGATGATCGCGGCGACGATGAGCAGGATCGCGTTGAACCCGATGGCCTGCGGCTCCTTGCGGCGGGCGTGGAGGCCCATGGCCAGGACCATGATCACAGCCAGGCCGGTGGCGGCAAGCGGGGTGAGCAAGGTGGCGATGTCGAAGGCGCCCGGCAGGATCAGCCCGAGGGCGCCGGCGAGTTCGGCGACGCCGATCAGACGCACCACGGGTGTCGAGACGTCACTGACCCACGGCAGCTGGGATATGAGCTTTTCGCGGGACTGGGTGGACTTGGTGACGCCGGCGGCCGCGAACAGCGCGGCGAGGACGCCCTGCAGGATCCACAGGAACACGTTCATCGGAGCGGAGACCTTCTTTTTCGGATCCGCCGCGGCGGATGAGGAGTGATCGGGTCAGGCTTCCGCGGGGGAGAGCTGGGAGGCGTCAGCCGGTGAAGACGCGCTCGGCTTCGTCGCGCTGGGTGTGCAGGTCCCAGTAGAGAGGGGCGATGTCCTCGGCCTCGGCGGTCGGGATTTCGGGAGGGCCGCCCGCGCCGATCCACACGCCGATGGCGACGTGCGCGGCCTGGATGCCGGTGCCGGCCAGCTCCTTGTGCAGGTTGAGCGCCCAGTTGCGCAGCGCCGCCTGGGCGGGGTTGACGTTGCCGAGCATCGGGATGGGGTCGACCGAGCCGGCGCCGTTGGTGAAGAGCAGGGTGCCCGCGCCGGCCTCACGCATCGCGGGCAGGACGGCCTGGGTGGCGGTGATGGCGCTGTTGAGCAGGAAGTCGATCCATCCCTGTACATCGGAGGGGCTGGTCTGGGACGGGGAGGTGAGGTTCACGGAGGCGATGCTGGGAGCGGGGGAGTGCTCCAGGACGTCGATGCCGCCGAAGCGGGTGGCGGCGTCCTTGAGGGCCTGGGTCAGCGCGTCGTGGTCGCGCACGTCCGCCGGGAACGCGGCGGCGGTGATGCCCTCGGCGGTGAGCCGGCCGACGAGGTCGTCGAGCTTGGCGCGGTTGCGGGCGATGAGAGCGACGTCGTAGCCGCGCGAGCCGAAGGTGCGGGCGATGGCGAGGCCCATGCCGGGGCCGGCTCCGACGATGGCGATGCTGGGCATGGTGAAGTCCTTTCAAGTAAGTGGGCCAGGCATCCCACTTTTGCTGTCGCCCACCGTACAGCAGAAGCGGGCCGACCGGTCCACTTGGGTAGAGTGGGGGTATGACCTCGCCACCTTCGGACCAGACGCCAGGCCAGCAGCCCGGCCCGGGACTGCGCGCCGACGCCGAGCGCAACCGTTGCCGCATCCTGGCCGCTGCCCGCCGCCTCTACGCCACCGAAGGTCTCGGCGTCTCCATGGCCTCTGTCGCCCGCGAGGCAGGGGTCGGCAAGGCCACGCTCGGCCGGCGCTTCGCCACCCGGGAGGAACTCGTCAACGCGGTCTTCGCCGATCGCATGGATGCCTACGCCGACGCCGTCGCCGAGGCACTGGCCGACCCCGATCCCTGGCACGGCTTCATCAGCTACCTCCACGCCGTCTGCGCTATGCAGGCCGCCGACCGCGGCTTCGCCGACGTCCTGACCATGACCTTCCCCGCCGCCAAAGCGCTGGAAGCCCGCCGCGCCGAGGCATACGAGCGGCTGCTCGAGCTCATCACCCGTGCCAAGGACACCGGGCACCTGCGCGAGGACTTCACTCACCAGGACGTCGTCATCCTGCTCATCGCCAACGCCGGAGTCGTCACCGCCACCGGCGACGCCGCCCCCGACACCTGGCGCCGCCTCGTCGGCCACATGCTCCGCTCCTACGCCGCGCCCGGCGCGCCGATCCCCCCGCTGCCCGACGCCCCGAGGCCCACCGCCCTCTACCGCGCCATGGTCCGCCTCTCACAAGCCGGCCCGGGCACCGCCTAGTTCTACTCGGTGGAGGACCGACTGACGGAACTCCTCGGCCTCTCGCCGTACCGCCGAGCAACATTCCAGCAAGGCCTTCAGTCCATGCGGATGATTCCTCGGCCAAGTGCGGCGGTGACAGCGGCGGTCCGGTCGCGGACGTCGAGCTTGGTGTAGATGTGCAGCAGATGGGTCTTGACGGTGGCCTCGGAGAGGCGCAGGGCGCGGGCGATCTGTTTGTTGCTGTGCCCCCGGGCCACGGCGGACAGGACTTCGAGCTCCCTGCCGGACAAGCCGGCGCCCCGGTCGCCGCGCATATGGGCGAGGACCTTGGCGGCCACGGTGGGCGACAGTGCCGCGCCTCCCCGAGCCGCGGTCCGAACGGCCTCGCAGAGCTCGTGTCGTCCGGTGTCCTTGAGCAGGTAGCCGACTGCGCCGGCGTCGACGGCGGCAGTGATGTCGGCGTCCGTGTCGTAGGTGGTCAGGACGAGTACCCGCACCTCGGGGTGGGCGGCACGGATGGCGGTGGTCGCGGTCGTGCCGTCCATGCCGGGCATCTGCAGGTCCATCAGCACGACGTCGGGTGCGAGTGAGGCGGTCTGGCGCAGTGCCTCGGCGCCGGTGGCGGCTTCGCCGACGACCGTGAGATCGGGCTGGGTGGAGAGCATGGCGGCAAGCCCGTCACGGACCACGGGGTGGTCGTCGGCGAGAAGGACTCGGATCGTGGGACCGGCCGATGTCCTCATGACGCCGGGGCCATCCGCTCGGTGCCCGACACGGCTGAGGGGCCGGAGGCGGAAGGCTCGACCGGGAGTGGCACCGTGACGGCGACGGTCGTACCCTCGCCCGGGGCGCTTTCCACCGTGAACGTGCCATGCGAGGCGGCGATGCGCTCCCGCATGGTGATCAGGCCGACGCCCGTATGCCGGGCAGCAGGTGCGAACCCGGTGCCGTCGTCCTGGATGTCGATCGCCAGGACGTCGCCGAGGTACGAGAGCGTGACCGAGACACTCATCGCGCGGGCGTGCCGCCGGGCGTTGGTCAGTGCCTCCTGCACGACCCGCAGCAACTCGCCCTCGGTACTGGGAGGCAGGGCGGCCGGGCGGCCGGTCACGACCGTGTAGGCCTCGGTGCCGGTCTCCTCCGCGAGCCGGGCGGTGAGTTCGCGGACCGCGTCCGCCAGGTGGGTGCGGTCCAGTGGCGCCGGGCGAAGAGCGTGCACGAGGCGGCGGCTCTCGGCGAGGTTGTCCCGGGCCGTGCGCATGGCCTGCTCGACGCGGCGGGCCGCAGGGGAGTCGGGTGGCAGGTCGTCGCGTGCGGCGTCCAGCAGCATGGCGATGGAGGCGAACCCCTGGGTGAGCGTGTCGTGGACCTCGCGGGCCAGACGCTGACGTTCGGCCAGGGTACCCGCCTGGCGTTCCGCTGCCGCTCGTTCCGCCTGGGTGGCAGTCAGCTCGTCCAGGAGTCGCTGCCGCTTGTGACTCTCATGGTCGAGGGTGGCGACGTAGCAGGTGATCGTGACCGCCACGGCGGTAGCGAGCACGCAGCCCGTGAGCGCCCGTACGTCGACGGAGCCGTCCGTGGTGAGGCTCTGCCACGACCAGCCGGCGCCCAGCACCAGCATCCCGCCGGCCGACCACCAGGCCCGCCGCAGCCAGTACGGGCTCAGCACCGCCACGGCGACCGGGAGGAACGCGGGGTCCACCGTGGCCATGACCGCCCACCCGGACAGGGCCCCGACGAGGTAGGGCAGCGGCGGGCGGTCGGTGCCACCGCGCAGCGCGATCCAGTACGCATACCAAAGGGCGAGCCCCACCGCCGGGCCGATCCGCGACAGCGCGGCGCCGGTCGTCATATCCGCCCCGGCCAGCGCACCCGGCATGGACAAGGCGAGCACGGTGACGAAGAAGGCGTGCTGCCCCATGGCCTTCCACCGCTGCCGGTCCCACGCCTGTTGCAGTGCCATGGCCTACAGAGTAGGTGCAGCTGCGTAGCGGCAGAATCAGCCGACCAGCGGGGCGGCTCCACCGATCGGTGGATGCAGGGCGCGTCGATCGGTCGATGTGCGTGAGGGGCGCGGGCGGCGACGATCGGCCCCGCAGCCGACGGCCTGCTCTTCCACCGCCCCTTGTGAGGAACCACCAGTGCTCCTGGCCTTCATTCCCAGCCCGTCCATCGGCGAGGTCCACCTGGGTCCGCTCCCACTGCGCGGCTACTCAATGATGCTGATCCTCGGAATCACCGCCGCGGTGTGGCTGGGCGGCCGCCGCTGGGCCGCTCGCGGCGGAGAGAAGGCCGTCGTGGCGGACATCGCCCTGTGGGCGGTTCCATTGGGTGTCGTCGGTGCCCGCCTCTACCACGTGATCACGTCCGGCGAGCTGTACTTCGGCAAGGGCGGCGATCCGGTCAAGGTCCTTTTCATCTGGGACGGAGGCATCGGTATCTGGGGCGCCATCGCCGGTGGGGCCGTCGGAGCCTGGATCGGCTGCCGCCGCAAGGGCGTTGCCCTGTCCGCGTTCGCCGACGCCGTCGCTCCCGGCATCGCGCTGGGCCAGGCCATCGGCCGCTGGGGCAACTGGTTCAACCAGGAGCTCTACGGGCGGGCCACCACTCTCCCCTGGGCCCTGGAGATCGACCCCGCGCACCGGCCTGAGGCCACCCAGAACCTGGCCACGTATCACCCGGCGTTCCTGTACGAGTCGTTGTGGTGTCTCGGCGTGGTCGCCCTGGTCCTGTGGGCGGATCGCCGTTTCCGTCTCGACCGGGGGCGGGCGTTCGCGCTGTACGCCGCCGCGTACGCCGCAGGTCGCTTCTGGATCGAGTACCTGCGGGTGGACGAGGCCCACCACATCCTCGGCCTGCGCCTGAACAACTGGACCGCGCTGCTGGTTTTCGCCGTTGCCGTCCACTACCTCGTGGCTACGACACGGCGCGCGGCCGACAGGCGTGACGGCGTCGACGTCGGCCGTCTCCTTCAGCAAGTGGATGCCACCAGTAGCCCCAAGAACTGACCAATGTCCCTCACATCCGTATGGAGTTGCCATGTCCCGTGTCTCTGAGACGCTCCCCACCCGTCGGGGTCCGATCATGGTGGCGGGAGGTGTGTTCGTCGCCTTCCTGCTGTCCTCGCTGGTGAACGCGTTGATCGCCGTACTGGCGCACGCGCTCGGTGCACCGGACGACTTCCGCCCGTTGGAGCCCTCGTCGTACGTCTTTCTGACCGCGCTGGGAGTGCTGGGAGGGTCCGTCGGGTGGTCCCTCGTCCGCAGGTTCTCCTCCGATCCCGAACGGCTGCTCCGCCGACTCGTCCCGTCGGTCGTCGTATTGTCCTTCGTGCCGGACTTTTTCCTGTTCGGCGAGGGCGAGGTGACCGGTGTGGTGGCGCTGCTCGTGATGCACGTCGCGGTCGCGGCGATCGCAGTGCCGACGTACCGCAGAGTCATGCCACTGAGCTCGGCGCGCTGACCCACGCGCCGGCCGGGCCATAGAGCGTTGAGGAGGCACGATCCGCCCGGCACCCCCCCAAAGAACCCCCCGAAGACCGACCGGGACGGATAGTGATCAGCCCGCCCACCCGATGTCACGGACCTCGATCGCTCCGGCGTGCGGCATGTACTGGATCCAGCACCGCCGCCCGAAGGCCTCCCGGATCTCCCCAACCGAGCCCGGATCACGCACATCGGGCCAGGCCCGCAGATCCATCCGCGCTACCTCCACCAGCGCCATCACCTCCTGCCGCGCCCGGTCGTCCGGCAGCTGCGCCATGGCCTCCACCGCCAGTTCCTCCACCACCACGCCGTACCGCCTGGTCGTCGACGTCGCGGCCGCTGACGAAGCCACCGCGCTCGCCTTCCAGCAGCTGCTCGCCGGACGGGAGAAATGGCGAAAGCGGAGTGCGGACGACGCTGGATGCGAGGTCGGCCGCGCCAAGGACAGCGGGCAGCTGCGCGAGGACTTCACCAGCCGCGATCTCGTGCTGCTGATGGCCAACGCCGGATTCCTCGGCGCCACGGCCGATGCCCCCCCGGACGCCTGGCGCCGACTGATCGCCTGAATGATCCATTCCCGCGCCCGCAACCGGGCGATCTCCGCCGCGTCCTGGGGATCCCAGCCGGGGAGGCGGGGCGGGATGAGCGCCGCCAGGCGTTCTCGTGCGTCTCCCAAGCATCCAGCGGTTCGGCCGACCACGGTACCCGCCGGTAGACCGTCTGCAGATCAGCGCGGACCTGACGGAGTTCGTCCTGAGCGTCGGTCAGGTCCTGGGGGAAGTCGTACGAAGCTGCCACGAGGCAAAGGTACTGCTGTTCGAACCGCGCTCCGGCTCGCCGCGCGGCGACATCTCCTGCGCTAACTCTTGCGCCTTCTCCTGTGGCATCTCTTGCGCCTTCTCTTGCGCGAGCCTCGCCGACGCCGCCGTATCCGTGCAGGTCACCTGCACCGTACGGGCGTGGTCGGGCCGCTGGCATCCCCGTTGCGACCGCTTTTGCCTATGTCCTGGTTGGAGTTGAGGAGTGGGAGGGCGGGATGGGCGGCGTGGACGCTGCCGGGGATCGGGGCGCGCTCGCCGGGTTGCGCGCCGGGCGGGGCCGTCGCGCCGGGGCCGCCGACGGGCGGCGGCCGGGGAAGCTGGGGCGGCTAGGCCGTGTATCGAAAGTGGATCTTGGGCTGTGAATGATCACGGTTCATGGGGCGGGGAGATCTCACGGACGAGCAGTGGGCGGTGCTGGAGCCGTTGCTGCCGCAGGGGGCCAGGGCGGGGCGGCCGCCTGTCTGGCCTCGGCGGCGGCTGATCGACGGCATACGGTTCCGGGTGCGGACCGGTGTTCCGTGGCGGGACGTGCCCGTTGAGTACGGACCATGGAGCCGGATCTACGACCTGTTCCGCCGGTGGCAGCGGAACGGCACCTGGCAGCGGATCCTCACCCAACTCCAGTCCCTGGCCGATACGAAGGGTGCGATCACGTGGGATCTGAGCGTCGACTCCACAGTGTGCCGCGCCCATCAGCATGCGGCCGGGGCCCGCAAGCGGGGCGACCTGCAGAAAGAACCACCGGGCGGCATCTTCATCGAGCCCCATGATCACGGGCTGGGAAGATCACGCGGCGGGTTCACCACCAAGCTCCACCTGGCCGTCGAGCAGGGGCAAAAGCCCATGTCGATCGTGGTGACGGCGGGGCAGCGCGGCGACTCGCCGCAGTTCGAACCCGTGCTGGAGAAGGTCCGCGTGCCAGGCATCGGACCGGGGCGCCCACGCGTCCGCCCCGATCGAGTCCGGGCCGACAAGGCGTACGCCTCCCGCAAGAACCGCGCCTACCTGCGCCGCCGCGGGATCCGCTGCACCCTCCCGGACAAGGCCGACCAGGCCCGCAACCGCCAGAAGCTCGGTTCCCGCGGCGGCCGGCCACCGCATTTCGCCCCGGCCGACTACCGCCAGCGCCATGCGGTCGAGTGTGGGATCAACCGGCTCAAGAGACACCGCGCCGTCGCCACGCGATACGACAAGCTCGCCGTCCGCTACGAGGCGACCGTGTTGATCGCAGCTCTCAACGAATGGCTTTGACCAGCGAGGGCCTTCCCGATTTCGTTCACCAGTCCCGACCTGCGGTCAGCTCCTCCGCATCCGCGTCCGTGAACCCATACGCCGACGCGACGAATCGAAACTCGTCGCAGATCGACTCCCGCGCAACCGTCTCGATCTCACTGCCGGCTGCCACGAACTCCCTGTCCAGCAGGTTGAACTCCTCCGTCGCAGCCTCGGTGAGCACATACAAGGCATCCAGGCCCGACGGCTGCTCATCCTCAATGTGCTCACAAAGCCGCAGCAGGATCAACTTCCCCTGATCGACCACATGATTAGGGAAGTACGAGTCGTCGTACATCTGCCGAAGGAACTCGTGTTCCGCTACCTGCTGGTTTGTGATCGGCATGGCACTCCCTACTCCACGAAAAGCTGACGCGCCGATCATGCACAGCCCCACTGACAACGCCCACGATGAACGCCAGACCCCACGTGAACAGGACTTTCACAACAGGCCCTAGCAAGTACTCCCATTGGATACCGGCGTGCAGCACGTAGAGGATCCCGCACAGCACCTGCCGGTCCGGCAACGGCTTGCGGCCCGGATACCGAAAGCGGCGCTCACGCTGAGGCAGCAACGGCTCCAGGCGGTCCCACAGCTCATCCGACACGATCCACGGCGACATCCCCACGACACACCGAACGCACAACTGCCCATCAGGCAACGGCCATCAGCGCCGATCCACCTCATTGTGTTAGCCGTTGTTAGGGCTTGCTGGGAATCAACCACGTCGGTTTGATCTTGGGTTTCTCTGGGTCGAGGAATCTGGCGACGTCGGTCGGTGTGCGGAAACGGGCGGTTGAGGCGGGGATGCGAACGCCGTGGGCTTCCAGGAGCGGGCGGACATCTTTCACCGCACGGCTGATGGTCATGGCGGTGGTGTTGAAGAGCTGGCCGAGAAGCTCCTGAAGAGCGTGTTTTCGCAGGTAGAGGATGGTGACCAGGATCTGGTCGGCGGGGGTGAGTGTGGGTTTGCGGCCCGTGCCGCTTGCGACGCGGCGTGGTCCGCCGCGGGCTGCGTGACGGACCTGTTCGCGGTGCTCTTCCAGCCTGGGGATCAAGGTGTGGGTCAGGTCGCTGAGTTGCTTGCGGGACATGCCGGTCAGTTCGGGGTGCTGCAGGTCGTGGGGCGTGAGGGAGTGAGTGCCGCCAGCCGACCGCCCGCGTTGCCGCGGAAGGGCCAGGGGCGGTCGGTGATCCGCGGGGTGAAAGGTGTAGTTCCAGTCTCCGTGGAAGCGGCGGCGTGTGATCGGCAGGGCGGCGATGGCCTCGTCGCTGACGCGGATGCCGGTGGGGTACTCACCGGTGTCGAGTTCGGCGTGCACGGTCAGACCGGTGCGGCTTGTCGTCGCGGCGATGGTCTGGAGTATGACTTCGTGGCTGGTCAGGGGCCTGCCGCGCCAGTTCATGCTGATGTGGGAGAACAGCCGGTGCTCGATCTTGTTCCACTTCGATGTGCCCGGCGGCAGGCGACACGCGGTGATGTCCAGGCCGGTTTCGGCGGCGAGGTCAGCCAGATGGGTCTTCCAGCCGCGGGTCCGGTAGCCGTTGGAGCCCCCGCCGTCAGCCGTGATCAGCAGTCGGCGGGCGCGGGGGTAGTCGTACCGGCCGCGGACCTGCCACCAGCGGCGGATCGAGGCGACGGCGAACGCGGCCGTGTCGTGATCGGTGCCGATGGTGACCCAGCCGGTGTTCGCCGCCATGTCGTAGACGCCGTACGGGATCGCCTTCTCGGCCTGGCCGGGGAAGTCGTGCGTGTTGACCTTCACGGGGGGTCTTGGCGGGCCGCCACTCGTGTCCGGCGTTCTTGAAGTCGCCGATCAGCTCCTTCTTCTTGCTGTCCACGCTGATCACCGGGTCTCCGGCGTCCCTGTGATCCCGTGCCTGCTCGTTGAGGTAGCGGAACTGGGCGTCCCGGTCCGGGTGTTGAGTGCCTTCGATGGTCTTGGTGTTGGCCTGCAGGCTGAAGCCTTCCTCCCGCAGCAGGCCGGCGACCGTGTCGGCGGAGACCCGGTGGCCCTTCCGGGTCAGCTCCGCCGCCAGCTTCCGGGTCGACTTCGTTGTCCACCGCAGTGGCGACATCGGATCGCCCCGCTCGTCGGGCTCGACTAACGCCAGCAGCGCAGGTCGTAGCCCCGCATCCAGCTCGGTCGCTTTCTTTCTACCTCCGCCAAGACGACGGACCCGCCCCAACGGGCCCTGGCCGGACTCCAGTTCAGCGATCCCGCGCGAGACCGTGCCCTCCGGACCCCGGCCGCAGCAGCCACCAGCCTGATCCCGCCATGCCCCAGCGACCGCGCCTCCGCCCCCATGGCCAGTCGGCGCTGACGCTCGTCCAGATGCGGTAGCAACGCCTGGAACTTCGCAGCCAGGGCGGTCTCGATCCCCTCCGGTCTCCCCATACCACGACAACGATCTCAGGAGCCGGAAGCCACGACTTGATTCCCGGCAAGCCCTTAGGGCCTGTCCTCCGCTTGGGGCTCGCGACGCCTTGATCCGCCGAAGGTAGATCCCAGCCCTTCATGGAACCGGCCTGCGCCGGTCGGCGTCCCTCCAGGAGCCAGCAAGATCGACTCCAATGGAGGACCTGCCCATGACCGGCACGGCCGCCCGCTATCTCTATCTCACCCGGCACGGCGAGGCCTCGTCGGATGAGAGCCAGCTGACGGACGCGGGCCGCCACCAGGCCTCCCTGCTCGGGGAGAGGCTCCGTGGGGTTCCGCTGACGGCGATCCATCACGGACCGCTCGCCCGCGCAGAACAGACTGCCCGGCTGGTTGGCGAACGGCTCGACGACGTCCCCCTGCGGCGTTCCGATGCGGCTGGCGACTACATTCCGTACCTGCCGCCGCGCGAGGAGCTGCCGCCCGAGACGGCCGACGCCATGCTTGGGTTTCTGGGCCAGTTTCCGGCCGAGGAACGCGAGCAGGGGCCCGGGCTCGCGGCGGCGGCGCTCGAGGAGTTCACCGGACCCGTGGTCGGCGACGAGCCGTGCCACGAACTCGTCATCACCCACAACTTTCTTGTCGGCTGGCTCGTCCGAGCTGCCCTCGACGCCCCGAAGTGGCGCTGGATGGGCATCAACCAGGCCAACGCGGCGTTGACTGTCATCCGCTACGCGCCCGGTCGCCCCCCGTCGGTTCTCCTCTTCAACGACACCGGCCACCTCCCCGCCGAGCTCCGCTGGACCGGCTTCCCGCAGGAGCTCCACGTCTGAGGCGCACCGCTTCCTCCGGATCACCTTGCGGACCAGCTTTGGATGCCCGCGACGTGCAGGGCTGCCAGGCCTTCAGGATCACCGCACGCAACGGTGAGGCTCGCACCAACACCGCCCGAGACACCACGGATTAGAAACACGCACTTAGCTTGTTCTTTATCTACCAAGACCTGCCGGGCTTGCCGATGGCCTTGAGGGTCTCGGGGCGTTTGACGGTCTTGCCGACGTCGTAGCGGGGTGCCCGGCGTCTGTTCTTGACACCGGGTGGCCGTCCGGGGCCGGCGCCT
>NZ_JAQYWT010000308.1:0-137304 GCF_036322545.1 Streptomyces sp. SP18BB07 | reverse complement strand
ACGCGTCCACCGCTCCAACTCCGCCTGCTCCTCAGCGGACAGCAGTAACGGCTCCAACTTGGGGCCCCGACGGGGAACTGACGCACCAGCAGCAGAAGTCATGCAACTACTAACGATCAACTACTGGCGCAGGACACTAGGCTCCCTTTCGTCGTGGGTGGCCGACAGTGAAGCCGAGAACCAGGCGCCGGGTCTTTCCCCCGGCGGACATCGCCGATTGCCTGTTCGGGACATCACCGCCGCACGCACGTCCCGGGGGTGTGTTCAGGCCGCGGTGACTCGGGCGTTGACCCGTCGCATCCAGTCCCGGTCGGTGTGCCACATGGGGTGGTGCGGGGCCGCGTTGGAGGTGAGGACGACGCCCCGGAAGCCCGCGGCGAGACAGCGGTCGACGACGAACTCGGCGATGTCCTTGCCGACGGCGTCCTCCTCGAAGCGTGTCAGGAGCGGGGTGTAGCCGACGACGCCTTCACCGAGGACCGCGGGGATGCCGCGGCGGCCGGCGAATTCGGCGACGGAGTCGACCCAGGAGGCCAGCGTCTCCCGCATGGCCTGCCGGTGTGCCGCGTAGTTCTCGTACAGCCACAGGTCCCAGCGGTCCGGGTCGACCCAGTCGTGGGCGTAGAACAGTTCGCGCGGGATGCCGGTGGCGGCCAGCCGCCAGGGCTCGTCCGGCTGGTAGTCGGCGAAGGCGGGTGCGTCGGGGCGCAGCATGGCGGCCAGTTCGGGAGTGGGCCAGGCGGCCGTCTCGGGTGCCGCCTCGGTGCCGTGGCCGAGTCCGACCGCCTCGTAGAGCGCGCCGAGCACCCCGTAGACGTAGAAGTGGAAGTGCGCGATCTGCGCTCCCTCCGGCAGGTCGTCGATCTCGCTCGGCCAGGGCTCGCCCAGTGAGTAGGTGGCGGGGATGGCGGGGTGGCGGGCCCGCAGGAGCTTCACGGCACGGTCCAGAGGGCCGCGCAGATAGGCGTAGTGGGTGACGCCGTCGCGCGGTACCAGGGAGCAGTTGTCGACCTCGTTGTGCACCTCGACGTAGGCGACCTGGTCGGCCAGCCCGCGCTCGGTGAGGAAGTCGAGGAGACCGGCGAGTGCTTCGGCCACGGCCTCCGCGCGGTCCGGGCCGGGTACCTCGGCCAGGGCGCGGTGCCAGGCGTCGGTGTCGGCGAAGCTGGGGGACTGCTGGTACTCCCAGGAGGACACGATCACCTTGCAGCCGTGGCGGGCGGCCGCCTCGAACAGCTCGACGAGCCTTCGGCGGCCGTCCAGACGGTAGCCGCCGCGCACGTCGTACCAGCGGGTGCGCTGGCCGAACTGCTCGCCCAGTCCGCGGATGTGGATCGACTCCGGGTCCTGGACGCGTCCGGAGAACAGCAGGAAGGGCATGGCGCAGACGCGCACGGTGTTGAAGCCCCGGTCCACTGTCTCGGCGAAGGCGCGGTCGAGGTCGGCGAACGGTTCGCCGGGACCTGCCTGGGTGTACCAGCTGAAGTCCCACAAGGTGATGGCGAGCCGGCCCGTGGTCTCGCTCGTGGTGGCTTGCTGCTGTGCGGTGGTCATGAGGTCACCCGTCGTTCGTGTGCGGTGGGACGCCGTCGGCGGTTCGACGGCACCACGCTAGCTCAATTCATTATTTATGAATAATCCTTGACGAGGGTGGCGGGGTTGTCCAGGCTGTGGGGCGGACGAACACGTATGTGCATCGAGGGAGCCGCCCGCCATGACCGAATCCACTCATCCGTCCCGGCGCACCGTCGTCACGGCACTCGGCGCCGCCACCTTCGTCGCCCTGCCGGCCTGGCCGCAGACGGCGCGTGCGGCAGACGGCACGGCCGTGGCCGCCCAGGACGGCCCGGTGCTGGACACCCACCCGGCCACGGAGCCCTCCGGGACCCATGTGCGCGAGGTCGACGGCACCAACGTCGTCTTCCAGTACGGCTCGGTGCTCCCGGCCTTCGACGGTTGGCGCACCCATGAGCCGACCCGCGACTACCTGTCCCTGGACAAGCGGTGGCGTTTCCGCTTCGACCCCGCCGACCAGGGGTTCGACGAGGGCTGGCAGTCTCCGCGCCACGACGACAGGGCGTGGGACCGTATCGACGTCCCGGCCGCCTGGGACCTGCTGAACACACCCGGGTTCGGCTCGCAGGACGCCCCCTTCGCGGTGGGCACCGCGTTCAACGACGGCTACGCCTGGTACCGCACCACCGTCGACGTCCCCGGTTCCTGGCGCGCCCGGCACATACGGATCGCCTTCCTCGCCGCCGGGTACAGCGCCGAGGTCTGGCTCGACGGCAAGCATCTCGGCAAGCACGAGGGAGCCAACTCGCCCTTCGCGCTTCCGGTGGCCGGGGCCGTGAAGCCGGGGACCCGCCAGACGATCGCCGTCCGGGTCTTCCGCCGGGCCAGCTACACCGACTACACGGCCCCCGCCCCCCGGCCGGTCACGGACGACCACGAGCTGCCGTACAAGCCCGTCGACTACTGGCCCTACGCGGGACTGACCCGGTCCGCCTGGATCGAGGCGGTCCCGCGGGTCACCATCGCCAAACTGCTCGTCGTCGGTGCGGGCGGACGACTGGAGGCACGGGCGGTCGTCGAGAACCACGGCGACGTCGATTTCGACGGCCGCCTGACGCTGGATCCCGGCCGGGGCAGCGGTGGCCGGCCCGCCGTGGTCGCCGCCCGGATCGCCGCCCGTTCGGCAGGCGTGGTACGCGTCTCGGTCCCGATACCCCACGCCCCGCGCTGGAGCCCGGCCGCGCCGCGCACACTCACCGCCCGTGCCACCCTGACCGCCGGGAAGCCCTCGGGCCCACGGGTGGACACCCTCTCCACCCGGTACGGAGTACGCGAACTGACCGTCGCGGACGCGCAGTTGCGGCTGAACGACAAACCGCTGTTCCTCAAGGGCCTCAACTGGCACGAGGAGACCGCCGCGCACGGCAGGGCGATGACTCGGGCCGAGTACGACCGGGAACTGGGCCACCTCACGGAAGTGGGCGCCAACTTCCTCCGCAACTGCGTCTACAACCGCCACCCGTACGTCTACGACTGGGCGGACGAGCACGGCGTCCTGGTGATGGACGACATCGACACCATGTGGCTCAACACCGCCCAGGAGAAGCTGCAGACCGAGCGCTACGGCCTCGCGCGCGCCCTGGCCCTGACCATGGCGTGGAACCAGCACAACCACCCCTCGGTGATTCTCTGGGGGCTGCAGAACGAGTCGGAGATCGACGCAGGCGGCGCTCCCGTCTACCGGGCCTGGCTCGCCGACCTCAAGGCGGCCGTCAACGCGGTCGACCTCACCGCCCGCCCCGTGACCTGGGCCTCCAACACCAGCAACGACCCCGCCTTCGACCTCGCCGACGTGATCGGGTTCAACGAGTACTTCGGCTACTTCTACGGCAAGGACGCCGACCTCGGCCCCACCCTCGACGCGGTGCACGCGAAGTATCCGGACAAGCCCATCCTGATCACCGAGAACGGCACCTGGTCCGTCGCCGGCACGCACGGCCCCGCCACCACGCAGGGCACGGAGGAGTGGCAGGCGGCGAGCTTCACCGCGCACTGGGACCAGGTGGCCGCACGCAGCGAGTTCGTCGCCGGATTCACCTACTGGGTCCTCAAGGACTACAAGCAGCGCGCCGGATACAACCAGGACTACAACGGCATCTCCGTCATGGGTCTGCTCACCTTCGACGAGGAGCGGCCCAAGCTCGTCCACGATGTCTTCCGCAAGGCGGTGAACCCCAGGGGCAGGTGACGTGACGGGGCACGGCGGAGGGGGGAAGGGCCGGACGGCCCTTCCCCCCTCCGCCTTCGTCCGGTCGGTCAGCCCTTCACGCTGCCTTCGGTCAGGCCGCTGCGCCAGAAGCGCTGCAGGGCGACCATGGCGATCATCAGGGGGACGACGGAGACGAAGGCGCCTCCCACGGTCAGTTGGTAGAGCTGCGGTTGGCGGTCGGCGAAGGACTGCCACGACGTCAGGCCGAGGGTGATGGGATAGAGCTTGGAGTCGGACAGCATGACCAGCGGCAGGAAGTAGTTGTTCCAGATGCCGACGAACTGGAAGAGGAAGATCGTCACCAGGGCGGGGGTCATGATGCGCAGGGCGACGACCCTGAAGATGCGGAACTCTCCCGCGCCGTCGATGCGGGCCGCCTCCAGCAGTTCGTCCGGTAGGGACGCCGCGGCGTAGATCCGGCAGAGGTACACGCCGAAGGGACTGACGAAACTCGGCAGCAGGACCGCCCAGTAGGTGTTGGCCAAACCTGCCTTGCTGAACAGCAGGTACATGGGCAGCGCCAGCGCCGTGGCGGGGATCAGGACACCGCCCAGCACGACGTTGAAGATGGTGTCGCGGCCGGCGAAGGAGAACTTGGCCAGCGCGTAGCCGGACATCGCGGCCAGCAGTGTCGCCACGCCCGCGCCGACCCCCGCGTACAGCAGGCTGTTGGCGGCCCAGCGCAGGTAGATCGCATCGTCGTAGGTGACCACCTGCCGCAGGTTGCTCAGGAGTTGGGGTTGGGAGAACCACAGCCCGAAGCTGCCGAACAGCTCGCCGGTGGACTTGGTGGACGCCACGACCAGCCAGTACACCGGGAGCAGGAAGTACCCGGCGGCCGCCACCAACAGGCCGGTGACCAGGATGCGACTGCGGGTGGTGACGCCGCTGATGCCGCCGCGCGGTGTCGTGCCGTCGTCGGATGCCGGCGTCACACCCCTTGGCCGGACTGCGCGGGCCGGTGTCTGGAGACTCACGCGTCCCCACCTCTCTTGTTGATCAGGCGCAGGAAACCGAAGGAGAGCACGAACGCGGCGAGGGCGAGCAGCACCGCCTCGGCGGCGGCGAGGTGGTAGTTGTCGTTGGTGAACGCCTCGTTGTAGGCGCTGAGATTGGGGGTGTAGGCGCTGTCGATGCTCGACGAGACGGGTTTGAGCACCAGCGGTTCCGCGAACAGTTGCAGCGTGCCGATGATGGTGAAGACCGTGGTGAGCACCAGGGCCGGGCGCAGCAGCGGCAGCTTCACATACCGGACCGTCGTCCACGCACTGGCGCCGTCGATGCGGGCGGCCTCGTACAACTCGGCGGGGATCGTGCGCAACTGGGCGACGAGCACCAGCACGTTGTAGCCGGCGAACTCCCAGATGACGATGTTCGCGATGGACCACAGCACCGTGTTCCCGCCCAGCAGGTCCACCGACACCCCCAGGTGCCGCATGCCGTCCACGAGGGGGCTGACTCCCGGCACGTACAGGAAGCCCCACAGGATGGACGCGATGACCCCCGGAACGCCGTAGGGCAGGAAGTAGGCGGCGCGGAAGAACCGCACGCCTCTGGCCGAGGCACTGTCCAGCAGCAGCGCGAGCCCGGCGGCGAGCGCGACCATCACCGGCACCTGGACGACCGCGAACAGCAGGACGCGGCCGATGCTGCGCAGGAAGGCGTCATCGGACAACGCGTGGGAGTAGTTGCTCAGCCCTACGAAGACGGTACGGCTGCCGCCGAGCCCCAGCGGTCCGGTGTACTCGACATCCATGACGCTCTGGTGGACGGCGTAGCCGATGGGGACGGCGAAGGTCAGCAGGAACAGCAGAAGGAAGGGCGCGACGAAGGCGACGGGCGCCAGATTTCTGCGGCGGCGGGGCGCTCGGGTGCGGGTCGGCATCAAGGTACTTTCTGGAGTCCGGAGGGGAGAACGGCGACGGCCGTGTCGCGCCCTCCGGAGGCGGTCACTGGCCGGTGGAAACCTTCAGGCCCTTCCTCTTCAGGTCCTCGACGGTCTGCTTCTGTGCCTGCTGGACAGCGGAGACGAACGTGCCCTTGCCCGCCACGGCGGCCTGGAAGCCGTCGTTGAGGTGCTGGTAGGTGGCGGCGATCGTCGGTATCCACTTCCACGAGGTGTCGATGTTCTTGTCCGCCTCCGCGAAGACCTCGTTGTACTTCTGGCCTCCGAAGAACGCGGACGGCTTGTCCAGCGAGGAGCCCTTGAACGCGTCGGCCCCCGCGGGCCAGCCGTAGCCGCCCTGCAACAGCAGGTCGACGCTCTCGGGGTCGGTGTTGAGCCACTCGGCGAACTTCAGGGCCTCGGGGATGTGCCCCGCGCCCTTGAGGACAGCCGTGGAGGAACCACCCCAGTTCGCGGACACGTTCGCGCCCTTCGTCCACTGCGGCATGGGCGCCACCGCCCACTTGCCGGCGGTCTTGGGGGCGTTTCCGCTGATGATGGCGTCACCCCACTGGGCGCTGACCCACGAGGTGATGGCACCGGACTGGAGGTCCTTGTACCAGCCGTTGGCGAAGTCGGGTTCGGTCTTGATCAGTTTCTTGGTGCGCATCTCGTCCCAGAAGGCGGCGACCTTGAGGGTCTCCGGGGAGTCGATGTTCACCGTCCAGGTCTCACCGTCGACGCCGAACCACTTGGCGCCGGCCTGCCAGGCGAGCGCGGTGAACCAGGCGGAGTTGCCGGGCGGGAAGGTGCTGATGTAGGCCTTCGGATCGGCGTCGCGGACCTTCTGGGCGGCCTGGGCGAACTCGTCCCAGGTGGCGGGCGGCTCGATGCCCCACTTCTCGAACAGGTCGGAGCGGTAGAACAGGCCCATCGGACCGGACGCCTGGGGGATCGCGTAGACGGCCGAGCCGAAGACCCCCTGCTGCCACTGCCAGTCCACGAACTTCGACCGGCTCTTGTCCGCGCCGTACTCGGACAGGTTCACCAGGCCGTTCTCCAGCAGGAACGAGGGGATCTCCTGGTATTCCACCTGTGCCAGGTCGGGCGCGTTGCCGCTCTTGAGGGCGGCGCGCATCTTCGCGTAGCCGCCGCTGCTGCCTGCCGGGATCTTCTCCAGTTTGACGCGGATGTCCGGGTGCGTGGCGTTCCACTTGTCGACGGCCTTGTCGACACCGGGAACCCACGACCAGAAGCGCAGGTCGACCTTCTCGCCGGGCTTGGCGGGTGCCTGTGCCTTGTCCTGGCCGTCGGTCGAGCCACTGCAGGCGGAGATGAGCAGGGAGAGGGCGACAAGGGTCGTCGCGAGTGCGCCCCGGCCTCTGCGGCGGGGTGTGGTGCGGCTCATGGGAGGAGGTCCTTCCTGGCTTCGTGCTGAAGGTGCCTTGGTGTGCCGGTCAGTCTCGGAGCGGCATCACCACCCCGTCAAGATATATTCATAATTAATTGAAACAGCTAGGGTGGGTGCATAGACAGGAGCGAGGGAGACGCACGTGATGACGGAATGCCGCAGGATGACGGGGCGCGTGGCGGTGATCACCGGGGCGGCGCACGGTATCGGCGCGGCCACGGCCCGCCGACTCGCGGCCGAAGGGGCGCTGGTCGTGGTCACGGACGTGGACGACGTGGTCGGCAAGGCGGTCGCGGCGGACATCGTGGACGGCGGCGGACGCGCGGAGTACGTACGCTGCGACGTGACCTCGGCCGCCGACTGGGAGAACCTGGCCCGCCACGTCGACGAGCACCACGGCCGGCTGGACGTGCTGCACAGCAACGCCTTCGCCCAGCTCAACAAGCCCGCCCACGAGCTGAGCGAGGCCGAGTGGGACGGTCAGATGGCGGTACTGCTCAAGCCCGCCTGGCGCGCGATGAAGACGTTCGCGGCCATGCTGCGCGAGGCGAAGGGCTCCGTCGTCCTGACCTCCTCGGTGCACGCGGTCATCGGCCTGCCGGGCCATGCCGCCTACGCCGCCGCGAAGGGCGCGCTGTGCTCACTGGGACGGCAGTTGGCCGTCGAGTACGGTCCTGACATCCGGGTCAACACGGTGCTGCCCGGACCCATCCTCACCGCCGCCTGGGACGGGATCCCGGAGCCCGACCGGCAGCGCAGTGTGGCGGCCACGGCGGCCAGGCGGTTCGGACAGCCGGAGGAGGTGGCGGCCGCCGTCGCCTTCCTGGCATCGGCGGACGCCTCCTATGTGACCGGTGCGAGCCTCGTGGTCGATGGAGGATGGAGCGTCATGAAGGAGTCCTCGTGAGCGTCGTGCACCCCGCCGGGCGCCGACCGGCAGGACCGATACGGAAACGGAGAACGTGGTGACCCATCCCCCAAGGGGACTGCACGGCCAGGCCGTGGAGGAGCTGGGCCGGCGCATCATCCGCGGCGACTACCCCCCGGGCTCCGTGGTGGACCCGGCCAAGTTCGAGACCGAACTCGGCGTCAGCAAGACCGTCGTGCGCGAGGCGCTGCGCGTGCTGGCGGCCAAGGGCCTCCTGGAGTCCAAGCAGAAACGCGGTACGACCATCAGACCGCGCGCCGACTGGAACCTGCTCGACAGCGACCTGCTGCGCTGGCAGGGCAGCAGCGCTCCCACCGACAGGTTCCTGGAGGACCTCGCCGAGGTCCGCGCGATCGTCGAACCCGCCGGGGCCCGGCTCGCCGCGACCCGCCGCACCCCCGCCGACCTGGACGCGCTGCGCCACGCGCTCGACGCGATGGCGGCGGCCGGCACGGACGCGGAGGCGATGGTCGAGGCGGACCTGGCCTTCCACCGCGCCCTGCTGGACGCCGCCCACAACGAACTGCTCAGCCGGATGGAGGTCGTCATCGAAGCCGGCCTGCGCGTCCGTGACCGGATCGTGCACGGCGCCCGGCACTTCTCCGACTCCATCCCCGTGCACCAGGAACTGCTCGACGCGGTCGAGGCGGGCGACCCGGACGCGGCGGTGGCCGCCGTCGAATCCCTGCTCGCCCAGGCGTCCCACGACCTGGCCGCCGTACAGGCCCGGGAAGACCACGACGACACCGTGACGGACCAGCATTCCGAGGGAACTCCTTGAAGATAACCGGACTTGAGACGTTCCTCGTGGCTCCGCGCTGGCTGTTCCTGCGCGTGGCCACCGACGAGGGGGTCACCGGCTGGGGCGAGCCCGTGATCGAGGGCCGTGCCGAGACCGTACGCGCCGCGGTGCACGAACTGGCCGACTACCTCGTCGGCCGGGACCCGCTGCGCATCGAGGACCACTGGCAGGTACTCACCAAGGGCGGCTTCTACCGGGGCGGCCCCATCCTCTCCAGCGCCGTGGCCGGCATCGACCAGGCGCTGTGGGACATCGCGGGCAAGACCTACGGTGTCCCGGTGCACCGCCTGCTCGGCGGCCCCGTGCGCGACCGCGTCCGGATGTACGCCTGGATCGGCGGGGACCGGCCCAGCGAGGTCGCGGAGCTGGCCGAGGAGCAGATGAAGGCGGGCTTCACCGCCGTCAAGATGAACGCCTCGGCCGAACTCGCGCCGATCGACACCCCGGCCCGCACCGCGGAGGTCGTCGCCCGTGTCGCGGCCGTACGCCAAGTGCTGGGCGACGAACGCGACATCGCCGTCGACTTCCACGGCCGGGCCTCCACCGCCATGTCGCGCCGCCTCCTGCCCCAACTGGAGGAACTGCACCCGCTGTTCGTCGAGGAACCCGTCGCACCGGAACACTCCGGCAACCTGCGCGGCCTGGTGGAGTCCACGAGCGTTCCGCTGGCGACCGGCGAACGCCTGTACTCCCGCTGGGACTTCCGTGAGGTCCTGACCAGCGGCATCGCCGTCGCCCAGCCCGACCTCTCGCACGCCGGCGGCATCTCCGAGGTCCGCCGCATCGCCGCCATGGCGGAGACGTACGACGTGGCCATGGCACCGCACTGCCCCCTCGGCCCCCTCGCCCTGGCCGCGAGCCTCCAGATCGCCTTCTCCGTACCGAACTTCCTCATCCAGGAACAGAGCATGGGCATCCACTACAACCAGCAGTGCGACCTGCTGGACTACGTGCTCGACCCCGAACCGTTCCGCTTCCAGGACGGATACGCCGTCGCCTCCGCCCGCCCCGGCCTCGGCGTCGACATCGACGAGAAGGCCGTACGCCGGGCCGCCGAGACCGGACACCGCTGGCGCAACCCCGTGTGGCGGGGCGCCGACGGGTCGTTCACCGAGTGGTGAGCACCATCAGGCCCCCACACCCCCGACCCGAGGAGAGCCCGCTCCCATGAACCTGGTGGAATCGCTCCGCGCCCACCGCCTGCTGGCGATCGTCCGCGGCAAGGACCCCGCCGCGGCCCTGCGCACCGTACGCACCCTCACGGAAGAGGGCGTCGCGGCCATCGAGGTCTCTCTGATTACCGCCGACGCCCTGACCGTCATCAGGCAGGCCCGCGCCGAACTCGGCCCCGACGCCCTCCTCGGCGCGGGAACCGTGCGCTCGGTCGCGGACGCCGAACGTGCCGTGGAGGCCGGCGCGTCGTACCTCGTCACTCCGGCCGTGCTCGACGGGCCGGTGTCCTTCGGCGTACCCGTACTGATGGGTGCCCTGACACCGACCGAGATCGAGACCGCCCTCGCACGGGGTGCCGACGCGATCAAGCTCTTCCCCGGCGTTCTCGGGGGCCCCGACTATCTACGGGCCCTGCGCGACCCCTTCCCCGAGGTGCCCTTCGTGCCCGTCGGCGGGGTCGACACGCAGGCCGCCCGGGACTACCTGGACCGGGGCGCCCTGGCCGTCGGCGTCGGATCGCCCCTCGTCGGGGACGCGGCCGACGGCGGCGACCTCCAACGACTCCGGGACCGTGCAGCCGAGTTCCGCAAGGTGACGGCCGGGGGGAGGCCATGACGAGATCGGTTCCGCCCGAGGTCGTCACCTTCGGCGAGACGATGGCCGCGCTCCGGGCCCACGGCGCCCTCCGGCTCGGCGGCAGCCTCGGGCTGTCCGTGGCGGGCGCCGAGTCCAACGTCGCCATCGGTCTGGCCCGGCTCGGACACCGGGTGCGCTGGGCCGGCCGGGTCGGCGCGGACGAACTCGGCGCGCTGGTCCTGCGCACCCTGCGCGCCGAGGGCGTCGACACCACCCACGCGGTCACCGACGACGCCGGCCGCCCCACGGGACTGCTGATGACCGAGCCCCGCCTGGGCACGCTCACCCGCGTCAGCTACTACCGCACCGGTTCCGCCGGTTCGGCCGTCGCACCGGCCGACGTCCTGCCCGCGCTGGCCGACGGGCCCCGCATCCTGCACCTGACCGGCATCACGCCGGCGCTCAGCCCCACGGCGGCCGACGCGGCCCTGACCGCCGCCGCCACCGCGCACGAAGCAGGCATCACCGTATGCCTCGACATCAACCACCGCTCCCGGCTGTGGACCGCCGACCGCGCCCGCACCGCCCTCCGGCCGATGCTGGCACACATCGACCTGCTCATCGCCTCCGAGGACGAACTACCGCTCGTACTGGCACGACCCGGCGTGGACGAACCGGAGGCGGTGCGCGGTGTTCTGGCCGAGGGGGTCGGCGAAGTGGTCGTGAAACGAGGCGCGCGCGGCGCGACCGCCTTCACCGCGGACGGGGCGACCGACCGCGCGGCGCGACAGGTCGACGCCGTCGATCTCGTCGGGGCGGGCGACGCCTTCGTGGCCGGATACCTCTCCGGACTCCTCGACGGCGCGGACGTCCCGGCCCGGCTGCACCGGGCCGTCACCACCTCGGCGTTCGCCGTCGCCACCCGGGGCGACTGGGAGGGCCTTCCCGCGCGGGACGAGCTCGACCTGTTCGACCAGCCCGACGGCACGACCATCCGCTGATTCGAGCAATTCAAGGAGAAGGAACATGACACCAACGGCGGCGGTCGTCGTCGAGGGAGCCTACGAACTCGCCGAGGGCGGCCGCTGGTGCGACGGGCGGTACGTGTACGTCGACATCCTCAGCGGGCGGCTCTTCGAACTGCGCGACGGCCGCGACGGCCGCGACGACCCCGGCCCGACCCGACTCGCCCGTCTCGACGTGCCGTTGGGCGCAGTCGCCCCGGTGTCCGGCCGGCCGGACAGCTGGATCGCCGCCGCGGGCACCGGCATCGCGCTGCTCACCCCCGACGGCGCCCTGGAGTGGCTGGACCGGCCCGAGGACCGCACCCCGGTCCCCAGCCGGATGAACGACGGCGTCGCGGACCCCGCAGGGCGCTTCTGGGCCGGCAGCATGGCCTACGACGGCACCCCCGGCGCGGGCTCCCTCTATCGCGCGGACCCAGACGGCACGGTGGTGCGCGTCCTCGACGGGCTGACCATCGCCAACGGCCCCGCGTTCAACGCCGACGGTACGACCATGTACCTCGCCGACACGGCTGTCGGCACCGTCCTGCGCTGCCGGGTCGACCCCCTCTCGGGCGGGCTCCTGGGCAGCCCCGAGACCTTCGCCCAACTACGTGACGGGGAAGGCAGCCCCGACGGCATGACCGTCGACGAGGAGGGCTGTCTGTGGGTGGCGCTGTGGGGCGCGGGGGCGGTCCGCCGCTACCATCCCGACGGCCGCCTCCTCGACACCCTGGCCGTCCCCGCCCCGCATCCCACGTCGGTGTGCCTGCTGCCCGGAGACACCAACCGCCTCTTCGTCACCACGGCCCGGTACGGGGTGACGAACCCGACCGCGGCCTCCGGGGCGGTACTCAGCGTCCCCGTACCGGTCGGGGGAACGGTGGCCTGCTCCTGGCGCGGCGCGCTCTGACAGGCCGGAATCAGGCCGCGACGAGCTCCTGCTCGCGGTCCGGGGTCTTGACCTTGGGCTTCTTGTTCGGCAGCGAGAGCCGGAAGACCTTGTGCCACGCGGAGAACACCTGCTTGGGCAGCGGCCCGGTGACGTACTCGAGCTCGTACTTCTCGAACAGCGCGCGCACCTTCACCGCGACCTCGGCGTACCGGTTGCTCGGCAGGTCCGGGAACAGGTGGTGCTCGATCTGGTGCGACAGGTTGCCGGTCATGAAGTGCATGGCCTTGCTGCCGCTGATGTTCGCCGAGCCCATCATCTGGCGCAGGTACCACTGGCCGCGTGTCTCGCCCTTGATCGACCGGCGCTCGAAGACCTGCACGCCTTCGGGGAAGTGCCCGCACATGATCACCGAGTGGGTCCAGAGGTTGCGGACCAGGTTCGCGGTGAACGTCGCGGCGAGCGTGGGGAGGAACGACGGGCCCGACAGCAGCGGGTGGATCACGTAGTCCTTGAGTACCTGCTTGCGGATCTTGCGGCCCACGGCCCTGGCCCGCGCACGGAACTCCGGGTTCTTGCGGCGGCGCTTGTGCAGGTTCTTGCCGAGCTCCAGGTCGTACGCCGCGATGCCGTACTCGAAGAAGCAGGCGTTGATGAAGTTCCACAGCGGCTGGCCGAGGTGGAACGGGTGCCACCGCTGGTCCTCGTCGACGCGCATGATGCCGTAGCCGAGGTCGTTGTCCTTGCCGATCACGTTGGTGTACGTGTGGTGCAGCTCGTTGTGCGAGTGCTTCCACTGGTCGGCCGGCGAGACGTGATCCCATTCCCAGGTGGTGGAGTGGATCTTCGGGTCCCGCATCCAGTCCCACTGGCCGTGCAGGATGTTGTGGCCGATCTCCATGTTGTCCATGATCTTCGCCACGGACAGACCGGCGGTCCCGATCACCCACGCGGGCGGGAAGATCGAGAACAACAGCACACCCCTGCTGACCAGTTCGAGCTTGCGCTGCGCCGAAATGACCTTGCGGATGTAGGCGGCGTCCTTCTCGCCGCGGCTCGCGATCACCTCGTCGCGGATCGCGTCCAGCTCGCGGCCGAGTTCCTCGATCTGCTCCGCGGTCAGATGGGCGGTGGGGTCGATGGCGGTCAAGGTGCTCCTACCGTTCGATGTCGCAGGGGCCCGCCGCGGCGGACACACAGGTCTGGATGAGGACGCCCGGCTCGGCCTCGGTGATCTCGCCGGTGCGCAGGTCGCGGACGGCCCCCGCCTTGAGCGGCGTGACGCAGCCGAAGCAGATGCCCATGCGGCACCCGGACGGCATGAGCACGCCGGCCTCCTCGCCGACGTCCAGCAACGGCGTGGCGCCGTCCGCGTCGACGGTCCTGCCGGTGGTGCTGAAGGTGACCTCGCCACCGTCGCCAGCAGCGACGATGGTGGGGCGGAAACGCTCGGTGTGCAGGCGCTCCGGCACGCCGTGCTCGCTCCAGTGCTTTTCGGCGGCGTCGAGCAGTCCCGCGGGACCGCAGGCCCAGGTCTCGCGCTCGGCCCAGTCGGGCACGAGTTCGTCCAGACGGGCGATGTCGAGCATGCCGTCGGTGTCGGTGTGCAGCTCGGTGAGGCGCAGCTTCTTGTCCGCGACCAGGGCGTGCAGATCGTCGCGGAAGATCACGTCGTGCGGCCGTGGCGCGGAGTGGACCATGACGACGTCGTCGAACTCGGTGTCGCGCAGCATGCCCATCGCGGGCGTGATGCCGCTGCCGGCCGTCAGGTAGAGCACCTTGGCGGGCTTGGCCTCGGGCAGCACGAAGTCACCGGTGGCCTGGTCGAGCTGGATCAGCGTGCCCGGTTTCGCCCTGCGGACCAGGTGGTTGCTGACCTTGCCGTCCGGGATCGCCTTCACGGTGATCGTGATGCGGCCGTCCTGGCGGCCGGTCGGTGAGGTGAGCGAGTAGGCACGCCACAGGCGCACCCCGTCGACGTCCACCCCGATCCGCACGTACTGACCGGCTGTGTGGCCGCGCCAGCCTCGTCCCGGTCTGATCACGACGGTCGCGGCGTCACCCGTCTCGGGGTGCACGGCCTCGATGCGCCCGCGCAGGTCGGCGCCCGCACGCAGCGGGTTGACCAGGTCGAGGTAGTCCGACGGCACCAGCGGCGTCGTGACCATCTCCAGCAGTTTCCACGCCCTGCTGCGCAGGGCCACACTCGTCATGACTCCAGCTTGCTGTGCCTCAGGGCGTAAAGTCCTGTCCTCAGGACGTGAATCTGATCGGTTGAATTGTTCGCAGGGAACAAAAAATGAGTCACGCAATCCAGAGGGCCAACGAATTGGCCCTGGACGAGACGACGGTCACCGCGCTGCGGGCCGCGCTGAGGACCACCGCGGACGAGGTCGTCCAGGCGATCATCGACGAGGTCCCTTCCTACGCGGGCGCCCTCTCGGGCAGCATGGGCGGCACCATCCGCCGAGCCGTCCGCACCGCCCTGGGGCACTATCTGGACCTCGCGAGCGGGAACGCCACGGGCGGCGACGCCGGTGACGCGGCCTACGAGCTGGGACGCGGCGAGGTGCGCGACGGCCGTTCGATGGACGCCCTGCTCAGCGCCTACCGAGTCGGCGCCCGCGTGGCCTGGCGCTGCCTGGCCGCGGGTGCCGTACCCGCGGGTCTGCCCGCCGCCGAGGTCGCCAAGTTCGCCGAGCTGACCTTCGCCTACATCGACGAGCTCTCCGCCGCGAGCGCCGCGGGCCACGCCGACGAACTGGCCGCCCGGGGCCGGGCTCATGAGCGTCACCTGGAACAACTCGTCCGCGACCTCCTCTCCGGCGCGAGCCCGGACGTGCTGCTGGCCTCCGCTCAACGGGCCGCGTGGCAGCCTCCGGCCTCGCTGACCGCCGTCCTGCTGCCCGCCGCCCAGGCCCGGCCCGCCTGCCGACTGCTCGACCCGAGCACCCTCGTCCTCGACGATCTGCCGGACGACCTCGGTGTGCTGCTCGTCCCCGATGCCGACCGATCCCATCTCTTGAGGCGGATGACCGACCGCACCGCCGTGGTCGGCCCGGCCCGGCCATGGACGCGCGCGTCCGCCTCGTACGCACGGGCAGTACGCGCGCGCTCCCTCTCCTTCGATATCCGCGACACCGAGGACCATCTGCCCGAGCTGGTGCTGAGCGCCGACGCGGACGCGTTGGCGGACCTGCGTGCCCGAGCCCTCGCACCGTTGCGGGCCTTGCCCGTCGCGACCGCACGCCGGCTGGAGGAGACGCTGCGGGCGTGGCTGCTGCACCAGGGCAGGCGGGACGAGGTGGCGGCGGCGTTGTTCGTCCATCCCCAGACCGTCCGGTACCGGATGTCCCAGCTGCGGGAGCTGTTCCCGGACCTCGCCTCACCGCACCGGGTCCTCGAACTGACGCTGGCGGTCGGTCTCCGGACGAGCTGACGTGACCGGCGACTCAAGCATGCGCTGCGGTTGCGACCGGCCCGGGCGGCCCCGTTCAGGCCCGGGAAGGGGACGGTTCCGTCTCGTGGGGCAGGCGGCCGAGGCCCTGGTTGTAGCGGCGCAGCAGGAGCACGGCCGTGGTGGCGAGGCCGGTGAGGAGGCCGAGCCAGATGCCGAGGGTGTCGAGCCCGGTGGTGAGGCCGAGGAGGGCGGCGGCGGGGAGGCCGACGAGCCAGTAGCCGACGAGGGTGACGCGGAAACCGCCCTGGGTGTCGTCGAGGCCGCGCAGCAGACCGACCCCGATGTTCTGGGTGCAGTCGAAGAACTGCAGGACCGCGGCGACCAGGAGCAACTGCGTGGCGATCTCGACCGCCCGGTCGTCACCGCTGTCGAGGAACGGCGCGAGAACGAGGCCCGGCACGGTCACGTAGACCACACCCACCACGGCCATGACAGCGCCGGCGCAGGCCAGAGCCGTGGTCTTCAGGCGCTGAGCGGCGTCCAGGTTGCGCAGCGCCAGCTCCCGGCTGACGCCGATGGACGCGGCGTGGGACAGGCCGACGGCTATCTGGAAGACGATGTAGACGAGCTGGTTGACGGCGGTGTGGGCGGCCAGGGCCGCCGTTCCGAAACTGCCGGCGAAGAGGGCGACGACGAAGAAGAAGCCCGCCTCGGAGCCGTAGGTGGCCGCGATCGGCGTACCGAGGCCGGTGAGTCTGCGCAGGGTGGCGGGGCGGGTCTTCCAGACGGCGAGGGACAGCACCGGGGCGAGTCGGGTGTCGCGCCGGGCGGAGAGGTACAGGGCGAGGCAGGACAGGGCGTAGACCAGGCTGGTGGCCAGGCCGATGCCGGGCAGGCCCAGCTCGGGGAAGATCCAGGTGCCGTGGATGAAGGCCCAGTTGAGGCCCGCGTTGACGGCGATCGAGGCCAGGGTGATCCGCAGCAGGGCCTGGGGGCGGCGCATGCCGACGGTGAACTGGCGTATCGCCTGGAACCACAGGCAGGGGATCAGGCCGGGCGCCATCGTGTAGAGGACGGGCTTGGCGGCGTCGACCACGTCCGGGTCCTGGCCGAGCCAGATCACGGCGTGACCGATGAGCACCATCAGGACCGCGCCCGCGACGCCCACCAGGGTCGACAGCAGCAGGCTCGCCCGGACGAGGTCGCGGACCTCCTCCTGGGCGGCCGCGCCGTCGGCGCCGTTCCCGTCCTCGCCCGTGGACTCCGCCCGGGCGTCGGCCGCCGCGACCTGGTTGCCGACGGCGGTGACCATGCCGACCCCCATGGTGCGCAACTGGTTGAAGATCACCATGGCGAGGCCGCCCGCCGCCAGGGCCTCGGTGCCGAGCAGGCCCATCATGACGGTGTCGGTGGTGGTCAGCGCGACCTGTGCGAGCTGGGTGAGGGCCAGCGGCACGGCCAGCGTCGCCAGGGCGCGGCTGTCGCCGAGGAGGCGGGCGAGGACGGGCGGCATCGGTTCCGTTCCTATGTGGGGGGACTGTACGGAGGGGGTGTCAGCGCTGGGCTTCCGGTACGACGCGACGGAGTTTGGCGAGCAACTCGTCCACCTCCCGCTCGACGTCGGGGGCGAGCAGGTCCCGGGCGCTCATCCAGTCGTCGTCGAAGACGGTGTCCAGGTATTTCTCCCCGCCGTCGTTGATCAGGGCGACCATAGTCGTCCCCGGGGGCAGTGAGGTCATCCGGGTCAGCGCCTCGTGGACCACGCCGCCCGCCGAGCCGCCGAGCATCAGCCCGGTGCGGCGGGCCACGGCGCGTGCGGTGGCGAACGCCTCGATGTCGCCGACCTTCGCGCCCTCGTCGAGGAGCGAGTAGTCGACCATGGCGCCGATGGTCGCGCCCTCCGGGGTGCCGGTGCCGGACTGGTGGTAGTCGTGCGCGGGCGGCCCGAAGGCGATGGAGCCCTCGGGCTCGACGCCGACGATCCGGACGCCGGGAACGGTCCTGCGCAGCTCGCCGCCGGTGCCGAAGAGCCCGCCGCCGGTGCCGACCGCGCCGATCAGGATGTCGATACGGCCGTCCAGCGCGGCGTCGAGTTCCCGTGCCACCGGGTGGTAGCCGACGCCGTTGGCCATGTTGTTGTGCTGTTCGGTGAAGTAGGCGTTGTCCTGCTCGGCGGCCATCCGCTCCGCCAACTCCTCGCGCGCCGCCGTGGCCAGGTCGTCGTCGCCCTCGTCGGCCACGTAGACGAGTTCGGTGCCCATGGCCTTCATGGCGCGCAGTTTGTCCTTGGAGGCGTGGTGGTCGACGACCGCGGTGAACGTGTAGCCGCGCTCGGCGGCGACGACCGCGAGGCCGAGCCCGGTGTTGCCGGACGTGGACTCGATGATCCGGCCGCCGGGGCGCAGCAGCCCGCGTTCCTCGGCGTCGATCACCATCTGCCGGGCCATGCGTATCTTCGCCGTCCCGGTCGGGTTGAACTGCTCCAGCTTCAGCAGCAGCCGGACGTCGCTCTCGGTGCGGCACAGCTCGAACAGCGGGGTGGCGCCGATGAGTTCGGAGACCTGGCGGACGATGGGCGGGCGGTACAGGGGGTGGTGGGAGGCGGGGGAGGCATGGGAGGCGTGGTCCTGGCGGTTCATGGCGGAGAACTCCCTACGGGTGGCGGTCGAGACGCCAGCGGGGGCGGACGGAGTCGGAGGGATGTTCGATGACGACCTTGGGCGGCAGCGCCAGCTCGTGGAACGGTGACTCGTTGGAGTCCATCTGGTAGCCCGCCGTGTTGAGGTAGAGGAGCAGGTCCCCGACGACCGGCCGCAGCGGGAAGGGGATCTTGCGCCAGCTGATCATGTCGGACTCCAGGCAGGTGGCGGCGCCCACACAGGCGGGGAACGGGCCCGCGTCGCTCTCCTCGGTGTGCGGCACCAGCACCGGCTCCGGCAGGTACTCACTCTCGAACCACTGCTCGGACAGACTCAGGCTGGTGCCGTCCACCGTGAGGACCGCGTAGCCGTCGCGCTCCTTGACGCCCTGAACGGCGAAGACCGTGCATCCGGCCTGGTCGAGCAGGGCCCTCCCGGGCTCGGCGAGCAGCCGCACTCCGGCGGCCTTCAACAGCCGGGCCAACGGCTCGCGTTCACCGGCCGGTGTCGCCCCGAGGACCGCGCGCAGGGCGTCGGCGCCGGCGACGGGGGAGTGGTACGGGTAGAAGCCGGAGAAGGTCTTGTCGGCGTGGTAGTGCTCGGGCCGGTGCTCCTCGGTGAACCGGCGCCAGTCGTCGGCGCCCACGTAGTCGACGGCGAAGCCCCCGCCGATGCTGATCCGGTCGGCACGCAGGCCCATTTCCCGGGCGTGCAGACAGAGTCGGACCAGTTGTCCTGCCAGGTCCGCCCGTTGACGGACGTCGTACCCGGAGAGGTGGAAGCTGAAGCCCTCCACATCGACGGGGCCGGCGGAGCAGCGGCGCAGCGCTGTCTCGCACTCGTCCTCGTCCAGCCCGAAGCGGCTGTGCGGCTGCCCGGGAGGCAGCCGGCGGAGCAGTACTCGTGCCGTGCGGCCGAGTCCGGCCGCGAGCGCCAGGACGCGGTCGAGTTCGTCGATCGCGTCCACGGCGACGAGCGAGCCCTGGAGCACGGCGACCCGCAGCAGCTGCTCCGACTTGGCCGGTCCGGTGACCACCACGTCGGCCCCGCGCACCCCGTGGGCCAGCGCCTCGCGCAGCTCCCCGTGGCTCGCGACGTCCACGCCCAGGCCCAGGACGGCGGCCCGCTCGACGAAGACGGCCGCCTTGTTGGCCTTCTTGGCGAAGTAGACCTGACCCTCGACGCCCGCCTCGGCGAGCGCCTCGCGGAACGCGGCGGCGTTGGCGTCGAACCGCCCGGGGAACAGCAGGTGGTACGGGCCACCGAGGCCGTGGTGCAGTTCATGGAGCAGCGGATCGTCGAGGAGGGAGCGCACCTCGTCCGTCGTGCGCGCGGCCAGCGACGGAGGGGCGCTCGTCGTCACGTCCACAGCGGTACCGCCGTGCCCAGCCCCTGCGCCAGCGCGAGCTGCGCGAACCGGTGGCCGAGGGCGATGTCGGTGACGACGAGCCCGCTGTTGTACGCGAAGATCCGCTGCCCGGGATCCGTACGGCCCTCCGCGCGACCCGCCAGGACCTCCGGGAACTCGGCGTGCACAGCGCGGAGTTGCCCGTCGGCGTCCGCCATGTCGGTCCCCGTCACCCGCATCTGGGCCTCGCTGGTGGCGATGACCCGGTCGGCGGTGTGCAGGGTGGAGGGCGCGATGCCGTAGCCGATCAGCACCGACAGCGCGGACGGCTTGAGCCACTCCGCCTCGACGGAGGCGGGGGTGCCCGGTCCGGCGGTGGCGAGGACGACATCGGCGTCCTCGGCGGCGGCCCGGAGGTCCGTCACGACCTCCAACTCCCGCTCGGGGAAGTACACGTGCAACTGCTCGCGCACGGCCCGGATGCCGTCCGGGTGGGTCCCGAAGAGCATCAGCCGCTCCAGGTCCGGCAGGGTCGTCAGCAGGAACGGCAGCGCGAGCCGGCCCTGGGTGCCGGTGCCGATGACGAGGGCGCTGCGGCTGCCGGGCGCGGCCAGCTCCCGGGCCAGCAGCGCGGAGACCGCCGGGGTGCGCAGGGCTCCGACGCGGCCGCAGTCGAGCATGGCGACCGGCAGACCCGTCTCGTCGTCGTAGAGGGTCAGGGTCGTGTAGTAGTGCTGCTTGTCGCGGTCCTCGTGGAGGCCGTACTTGTACGAGGTCTTGATCGCGACGACGCCGCGCACCCCGTCCCGGCCGAGCATCGCGTAGGCGACGGAGTGGCCGTCCTCGGGCTTCACGGTGAGCTTGCGCGGGTTGTCGGAGCGGCCGTCCGCCAAGGTGCGGTACGCCTGCTCCACCACCGAGACCACGTCGGGCAGCGCGATGTCGATACCGGCCACGTCGCTGGTGCTGAGCACGCGCAGGGTCTTGTCGTCGGGTGCCACGGCGCCCTCCTCGCTCGACTGGATGCTGGTGTCGGTCATGCGTGCGCCTCCACGGCGGCCTGGCCGTAGCCGTGCTCCGCCTGCTCGGCGGGCGGCCGGGTGCGGCGGTCCCTCACCCGCACGGAGGAACGTTTCAGCCAACGGTCCGTGCCGTCGTAGCGCGCCTTGAACGGGACCCGTCCGTGGACCACCAGGTCGTTGTCCACGACCAGGACCTCACCGGGTTCCAGGCTCACCGCGACGCTGACCCGGGCGAGGCCGTCCTCCAGCCGTCCGTACGCGGCGCGGTGGTCCTCGGGGGCCTTCTCCAGTGGGGTGTAGGCGGGGTCGAAGCGCAGGGTCAGGCCCTCCTCCGATTTCCACAGTGTGGGCACGGCCGGCGGTTCGCCCGCGTAGCCCTGCGCCTCCTCGTAGGCGTCGTCCGGCAGGATCGGCAGCACCGGGCGGGTGAGCAACTCCACGTCGGAGTCGGACAGTTCGACGTTGCGGATGCCGGCGGCCGTGGTGGCGACGGAGTCGGGGTTGCGCATGCACCCCAGGACCAGCAGGTGGGCACGGCCCGGGTGGAAGGCGTCCTCGGTGTGCGGGCTGAGCAGCACACTGCTGCTGGCGCCGGTCTGCTCCTCCTCGTGGCCGGGCGACGGCACGATGTTGTGGACGAAACGGCCTTCCTGCTGCCCCTCCCAGGCGATGGGGGTGCCCATCACCGTCGACAGCAGGAGAAGGACCACGTCGTATACGGCGCCGGCATTCCCGGCGGTCGACCAGTGGCCGGGGGTGGGGCCGATCGCCGCGTCGTCGACGGGCAGGCCGCGCAGCACGAAGAGGCCGTCAGGGGTGTCCACCGGGCGGCAGGCGTGGCGTATGGAGTCGCTCAACGAGGCGGCGACGGCCGGGACTTCGGCCAGCAGGCCGGGGGCGGTGGCCGAGCCGTCGTGCGAGGTGAGAAGGGTGCGGGCGGCTGCGATCAGCTCTGCCGCCGAGTCGGGATCGAGCAGGCGTACGGGGGCGATTCCCGTGGGCATGGGGGATCCGTCCGTTCCGGTGCGGGGGAGGGTGCGGGGGAGGGTGCGGGGGGTCGCGAAGAGCTCTACGGGCATGGCGAAGAAGGCTTCCCCGGGGCGGGCCGCGTGGTCGGACGCGGCGCCGGGTAGCCCTCCGGAAACATAGAGACACACTGGGTAGTAGGCAAGGCTTACCTAAGTTTGATCTATGTCACACTCTTCGGGGGCTTGTCACACAGATGCCGCACAGGATAGGTAAGGCTAAGCAAATCAAGCCAACTGCGGGAAAATGAGGAACAAGTGGAGCTGACGCGACGTCACATGCTCTGGGTCGGCGGCGCCATCGGCGCGGGTGCCCTGCTGACCGCCTGCGGCGGCAGCGACGAAAAGCCGACCGCGTCCGCCACCGGCGGTTCGGCCAAGCCGGTCAAGGGCGGAACCCTGCGGGTCGGCGCGCTCGGACGGGCCGGGGCCATCACCCGTGACCCCCACGGCAGTCAGGCCAACGAGAGCGACTACCTCATCCTCAGCCTGATCTACGACACCCTCACGGTCCCCGGCACCAAGCCCAACACCGAGCCCCGCCTCGCCGCGAGCTGGAAGCCTTCCGCGGACCTCAAGACCTGGCGGTTCACCCTCGCCAAGGGCGCGAAGTTCCACGACGGTTCACCGGTCACCGCCGAGGACGTCGTCTTCTCCCTGAAGCGCCTGCGCGCCACCCCCTCGGGTGCCTCGCGACTGCCCGGCATCCAGGAGAAGAACATCTCCGCCGAGGGCGCCGACACCGTCGTCATCGTCTCCGACTACGCCAACGCCGAACTCCCGCTGCTGGTCCGCCTCACCACGTTCGTCATCCCCAAGGGCACCTCGGACAAGGACATAGCCAAGGCCCCCGGCACCGGCCCCTTCAAGCTGGACTGGTTCCGCGGCGGCAACGCCCGCCTCGTCCGCAACGACGGCTGGTACGGCGGCGACGTGCACCTCGACGCCATCGAGGTCAAGATCTTCGAGAGCCCGCAGGCCATGGCGAGCGCCCTGCTCGCGGGCCAGATCGACCTCGCCTCCAACGTCGGCGCCGTGGCCGCCCGTACGGCCGAGAGCCGCAAGGACATCCAGACCGTACGCCGTCCCAACGACATGGCGATGCCCATCGTCATGCGCACCGCTGACGGTCCGTTCGCCGACCCGAAGGTCCGCGAGGCGCTGCGCCTGGCCGTCGACCGCGAGGCCATGGTCAAGCAGGTCCTCTCCGGCTACGGCACCGTCGCCAACGACGTTCTCGGCACCGGCGACCCGGCCTACGACAAGAGCCTCCCGCAGCGCACCCGCGACCTCGCCAAGGCCAAGCAGCTGTTGAAGGAGGCGAAGTTCGACACCTCCAAGACCTACGAGCTGTACACCACCGAGGACATCTCCGGCCTCGCCGAATCGGCCACCCTCTTCGCCACCCAGGTCCGCGAGGCCGGCGTCAAGGTCAAGGTCGTCAAGCAGGAATCCGCCACCTTCTGGGACAAGACCTGGCTCAAGGGCGACCTCTACACCACCTACTGGGGCACCAACGACTCCGTCGTCTTCTTCGCCAGCAAGACCATGGTGTCCGACAGCGGCCAGAACGAGGCCGGCTGGAAGAACGAGGACTTCGACGCGGCGTACGAGAAGGCCATCGGCACCCCGGCCGCGGCCGAGCGCACCCAGCTGCTGAAGGAACTCCAGAAGATCGAGTACGACAGCTCCGGCTACCTCCTGTGGGGCATGGCCGACGGCATCGACCTCGCCGGACCCAAGGTCCACGGACTGCCCGAACTGCCCGGCTACGGCAGGGTCCAGCTCGAACGGGCGTGGCTGGCCCGTTGAGCCCTGACACGGCCGCACCGGCCGGGCCCCCTCCCACGGCGGAGGGGGCCCGGCCGACCCGCGCTCCCGTCCTCCTGCCGCTCGCCCGCGTCGGCGCCGTCGTCCTGAAACGGGCCGTGCTGCTGGCGGTGCTGCTCGCGCTGGTGTTCCTCACCGTCGAGCTGCTCCCCGGCGACGCGGCGACCGCCACCTCCGAACGGGGCGAGAGCGGGTCCGACCTCCAGCAGCGGCGCGAACTCCTGGGCCTGGACCGGCCCGTCCTGGAGAGGTTCTGGGACTGGATGAGCGGCCTGCCCACGGGAGACCTGGGCACGTCGGCACGCGGCGAGCAGGTCACCGACCTGCTGTCGACGGCGTTTCCGAACACCTTGCTGCTGGGCGGGATCGCGCTGCTGCTCACCGCCGTACTGTCACTCGCTCTCGGCTGCTGGGCCGCGCTCCGGCCAGGCGGGCGCGTGGACCGGGCGGTGTCCGGCACCGCCACCGCGGTCCTCGCACTGCCCGAGTTCGTGGTCGCCGTGGCCCTGGTCCTGGTGCTGTCCCTGTGGACCGGCTGGCTGCCCGCCGTCACCCTCGCCGACGCCGACGGAACCCCCGCCGACTGGACCATGCTGATCCTTCCCGCGCTCGCCCTGACCGTCCCCCAGGTCGGCTGGAACGTGCGCATCGTGCGCGCCGCCCTCGCCGACGAGGCCCGCGCCCCCCACGTGGAGACCGCCGTCCTGGACGGGCTGCCGCCCCACCGCGTCCTCACCCACCACGTCCTGCCCGGCGCGCTGCCGACCATCACCGCAGGCCTCGCCACCTCGACCGGCATGCTCCTCGGCGGCGCCGTCGTAGTGGAGACCATCTTCAACTACCCCGGCATCGGCTCGGTCCTGGCCTCCGCGGTCACCGACCGCGACAGCCCGGTCATCGCCGGGGTGACGGCCCTCGCGGGCGCGGTCATCACCGGCGTACTGCTGCTGGCCGACCTGGTACGGGACTTGACGGCCGGAGTGCGCCGATGACCCCCCGGACCTGGGCGACGACAGCCCTGCGCGTGCTGCCCGCCGCGTTCCTCCTCTGCCTGGCCCTCGCCGGGCCCTGGCTCGCCCCGCACGCCATCGACGCCCCGGTCGCCGCGCCGTACGCGGAACCCGGCGCGGACGCCGTACTCGGCGGCGACCAGCTCGGCCGCGACGTACTCAGCAGGCTGCTCGCCGGGGGCCGTGACCTGGTCCTCTCCTCACTGCTCGTCGCGGTCCTCGTCACCGGCGGCGCGGCGGTGCTCGGCGCGATCGGAGCGCTGCGGCCCCGCGTCGGACGCCTGGTGGAACAGCTCGCCGACGTGCTGATGCTGCTGCCCGCCGTGCTCGGCATCCTCCTCGTCACCCTCTCCTGGCCGGACGGCGGCCGACTCGCCGTGATCGCCGCCGCCGTCGCCCTGGGCGTGCCGTACGCGGTGCGACTCGCGGCCGGCGCGGCGGCACCGGTCGCCGCCTCCGGATACGTCGAGGCAGCGGCGGCGGGGGGCGAACGGCTGTGGTACCTGGTGCTGCGTGAGGTGCTGCCCAACCTTCGGGCCACCCTCCTCGCCCTGTTCGGCCTGCGCTTCGTCGCCGCCGTCTACCTCGTCGCCACAGCCGGCTTCCTCCAGGTCGGACCCCAACCCCCGGCCGCCGACTGGGCGTTGATGATCCGCGAGAACTCCTCCGGCATCCTCCTCAACCCCTGGGCCGTCGTCGCCCCCAGTGCCGCCATCGGTCTGCTCGCCCTCAGCGTCAACCTCGCGGCCGCCGCCCTCGCCCCGCAGACCGGCCGGAAGGCGGTGACCGTCCTGTGAGCCACGCACCCGACCGGTACCGAAAGGACGACGACCCCTCGGCATCCCCGGCCACCCCGGTGGCTCAGGTGACTCCGGTGGCTCAAGTCACGGACCTCGCCGTCTCGGTCCCCGACGGCGGGACCCTGCTGCAGAACGCCGATCTCGTGCTCCGCCCAGGACGACTGCTCGCCCTGACCGGCCCCTCCGGCTCGGGCAAGACGACGCTGCTGCGCGCCCTCACCGGCCTCCTACCACCCGGCACCCGGCGCACCGCCGGGCGCGTCGAGGTCTTCGGGCAGGACGTCTTCGCCCTGTCCGAGCGGGAGTTGCGCGCCCTGCGCCGCGAACGCCTCGCCTACGTCGGCCAGGACCCGGGCTCGGGGCTGAACCCCCGGATGCGCGTCCGCTCCCTGCTGCGTGAACTCTCCGGCGACGGAACCCCGGAGGCGGTGCGGGCCCTCCTCGCGGAGGTACGGCTCCCGGACGACGAGGGCCGACTCGCCGCACGCCGCCCCGCCGCCCTCTCCGGCGGACAACAGCGCCGCGTGGCCCTCGCCCGCGCCCTGTCCCGCCGCCCCCGGATCCTCCTCCTGGACGAGCCGACCGCCGGACTGCACCCCGAACTCCGCGACGACATCGGCGAGTTGCTGCGCCACCTCGCCCGCGAGCACCAACTCGCCATCGCCCTCTCCTGCCACGACCGTGAACTCGTCGAGCGGATCGCGGACGAGGTGGTGGACCTGGCGACGCCAAGCCCGCGCCCCGTCAGGGGCGCGGGGAACCGCGCGACCAGCCCCCACGAAGCCGCACCCGCCAAAGCAACCGAACTCCCCGAGCTCTCAGGCGCAAGGGGGTCGAAGAGGCACAGCCCCTGGAGGACGGGACGGGCAGGGGCGGCGGGGGCGACCCCCTCCACCGCACCCCTCCTGGCGGTGGACGACCTCCGCATCACCTTCGGCCGCCGTCGCTCCGTAACCCCGGCCCTCGACGGCGTCGCCCTCCGCCTCGCTCCCGGCGCCGCCACCGGCATCGTCGGCACCTCCGGCTCCGGCAAGACCACGCTGGTCCGCGCCGTGGTGGGCCTGCAACCGATCACTTCCGGCACCATCAGCCTCGACGGGATGCCGCTGAGCACCGGCCTGCGCGGCCGCGGACGCGAACAGCGCCGCCGGATCCAACTGGTCACGCAGAACCCGCTGGGTGCGCTCAACCCCAGTCGAACGGTCGGCGACGCGATCGGCAGGCCGATGCGGCTGCACCGCCGCTGCCCGACCGGTGAGATACCCGCCCGCGTGGCGGATCTCCTCGAACAGGTCGGCCTGCTCCCCTCGTACACCGACCGCTATCCGCACGAACTCTCCGGCGGACAACGCCAGCGCGTGGCCATCGCCCGGGCCCTCGCGGCCGACCCGGACGTCCTCATCTGCGACGAGGTCACCTCCGCGCTGGACGCGACCACCGCCGAGGCGATCATGGACCTGCTGGTCCGGCTGCGCGAGGAACGCGGTACGGCCCTGGTCCTCATCAGCCACGACCTGCCCCTCATCGCCGACCGCACCGACACGGTCACCGTCCTCGACGCGGGCCGCACGGTCGAATCCGGCCCCACGGCCGACATCTTCACCGCCCCCCGGCACTCCGCGACCAAGGCTCTCCTGCGCACACCGGCGGGGACGGCCTGACGACGAGAGATCATCGCGCCCCACGAAGACGATCACTACGCGAACGGCCGGGGCTCACCGCGCCGACACATCAACTGGACCCACTACATCTTGGTGCGGCGGGGCAGGCCGGTGGCGCTCAACCGGCGGTGGGAAAGAGGGACCGGTTGGCGATGTCGATGATGAACGGGCCGACGTGTGCGGGGTATCGGTCGACGATCGCCTTCTTGTACGCCTCGCCGTCGTCGCCGAGGAGTTCGCGGGCGTCGGCGAGGTAGCGGCGGACGTCCTCGTAGATGTCCGGGCCGGTGGGCAGGCCGTGGCCGGCGAGGATCGTGTCGTAGCCGGACTCGGCGGCCAGTGCGTCGACGGCCTGCTGCCAGCCGGTGATGTCGTTGTTGCCCAGGTAGAGGTGGACGTCGTTGTAGACGAGGTCCTGGGCGATCAGGACGCTCTGCTCGGGCAGCTTGATGAGCAGTTCGTCGGCGGCCTCGCCGCCGGAGACGGCCTCGAAGACGAAGGGGACGCCGTCGATGACCTCGGTGCCCGGGGTGAGGTCCACGGTCGGGGTGAAGTCGGTGAGGGGGATGACCAGGCCGGTGGGCAGGTGGCTGTCGCCTCGCGCGATGATCTGCTCGCGCACCTGCGGGAGGGCGTGCACAGGGACACCGAAGCGGGCGGCGCCGTTGTAGTGGTCCGGGTGGGCGTGGGTGACGATGAGCCGGTCCAGCGGTTTGCCCAGGCCCTTGGCGCAGGTGACGGCCTCGTCGGCGTAGGCGGGGAGCAGTTGGGCGTCGATCGCGATGATGCGGGCCGGGGTCTCGATCAGCTGGGTGGTGGTGTGGAAGGTGTCGGCCGGGGACATATAGCTGTGGATGCGGACCGCGCCCTTGTCGAGGACCGTGACCGTGCCGTTCATCGGGGTTCTCCTTGCGGTGGAAGCGGCTTCGCGCCGCCTTGATGTCCTCTACTCTCACCGTGAAGCCGCAGGCAGACGAGATACGCTGAAGACGCGGCATGGTAAATCGAGGACATCGGGAGATCGAGATGCTTCCCGTGGACCGCGGTGACGGCGATCCCTCCCGGGGCGGCGCCATCCTTCGGCTCGGTTTCCACCCGCCCGAGGAGCGGGTCCCCGGCTTCGAGATCATCGATCTCGCCACCCTGCACGAGCGGCGCCGGCGCAGGGGAAGACGGCCCGATCTGGTGCACCGGGTGGACTTCCACACCCTCACCCTGATCACGGAGGGCAGCGGGGAACACGCGATCGACTTCGTGACCTACCCCTGCCGCCCCGGCACCCTGCTGTGGGTCCGACCGGGCCAGGTCCAGCGCTTCGTCCGGCCGGGCACGGCGAACGGCACGCACCTGCTGTTCACGTCGGCCTTCCCGCCCCACAGCAGCAGCGCCGACCGGCTCGTCAAGGAGTGGTACGGGCCCGGGTGCTGGCAGTTGGGCGCCGGCTCCCAGTACGCGGTGCTGTCCACCCTGTTGGGCCAGTTGCGGGCCGAGTACGACCGTCCGGAAGCGACCGTGTCGGCGGAGATCCTCCAACTGCTGTTGGCCACTGTCCTGTTGGAGGTCGAGCGGCTGCCGCGTCCCGAGGGCAGCGGTGACCCGAGCGCAGGCGGTGACGTGTACGCCCGATTCCGGGCCGAGTTGGAGCGCTCCTACGCCACCACGCGCCGCGCAGCCGACTACGCCCACCGCCTCGGCTACACCGTCAGGACCCTCACCCGCGCCTGCGTCGCCGCCACCGGACAGCCCGTCAAACATGTCATCGACGCCCGCGTCGCCCTGGAGGCCCAGCGGCTGCTCGCCCACACCGACGAACCGGTGGCGACCATCGCCCGCCGACTGGGCTTTGTCGAAGCCACCAACTTCGGGAAGTTCTTCAGCCGCCACACCGGCATGACACCCGGCGCCTTCCGTCACCCTCGGTAGGCCGCCGAACAGCAGGAAGCGCTCTGCCGTGCGTGTCGTCGTTCGACCATGGCGGGTCCTCCTTCTACCTTGCCGGACCGGATCGCAAGAGGAAAAGGTGGAGATCGCTTGTGGCGGGCGGAGCCCGTGCCGTCGACACCGCTCTCGACCGCGACGCCACGCATGCCCAGCCGACCACCCGCACCACCGCTCGTATCTGAGGACGCACCTGATGAACCCGACCGTCGTACTGGTCCACGGCGCGATGCACACCCCGTGGATCTTCGACCCGCTGCGTGAGCGGCTCTCCGCCCGCGGTATCGCCTCCCGCGCCGTGCAACTGCCCAGCAGCAACCCCGACAGTGCCGCCGCCCAGGGACTCACCGAGGACGTCGCCGAGGTCCGCGCCGCGATCAGGGCCGTCGACGGGCCCGTCGTGCTCGCCGCGCACTCCTACGGGGGTGTGCCCGCCACCTGGGCCGCCGCCGAAGAGGACCGGGTCGCCGAACTCGTCCACATCGCCGCCTTCGCGCTGGAACCCGGCACCTCGATGATGGAGTGGATGGGCGGGGACTTCCCGCCCACCTGGAACCGCTCTCCCGACGGCCTCGCCGTCAAGGCGGGCGACGCGGAGCAGTCCATCTTCAGCGGGGTCGACCCCGTCCTGACCGCCGAGGCCGTCAAGCGGCTCAACTGGCAGGGCGTGCGCGCCTTCACCGAGAAGCTGGAGGCCGGGCCGAGGCAGGTCACACTGACGTACATCGTGGCGACCGAGGACCCGGCGCTGCCGCCCGCGGTCCAAGAGCAGTGGGCTGCGCGGGCCACCCACAGCGTGCGTATCCCCTCCGGGCACTCCCCGCACCTGTCCCACGCCGGCGCGGTGGAGATCGTCCTCGCCGAAGCGTGCGCAAGGGCCCGCACCGCCGGATGAACGCGGCGCGCCCGCACGGTGGAGCGACGGGACCGGCACGACTTACGGGCCGCGGGCGAACGGGTCGGCTGAGCCGTCGCTGATGGCCGTCGCGGTGCCGGCTGCTCCCGCCGGATGGGGTTCAGGCGTCGTAGATGTGGAAGCCGCGGCCGCTCTTGCGGCCGAGGTGGCCCGCGGCGACCATGCGGCGCAGCAGGGCGGGCGGTGCGTACAGCGGCTCCTTGAACTCCTCGTACATCGACTCGGCCACCGCCTGCGCGGTGTCGAGGCCGATGAGGTCGAGCAGGCGCAGCGGGCCCATGGGGTGGGCGCAGCCGAGTTCCATGCCCTGGTCGATGTCGTCCGGGCGGGCGGCGCCCGACTCCACCATCCGTACCGCGCTGAGCAGGTACGGCACGAGCAGGGCGTTGACGACGAATCCGGAGCGGTCGGGTGCCTGGATGGCCTGTCTGTCCAGTTGCCGGGCCAGGTCGAGGGTGCGGCGCACCGTCTCCTGGTCGGTGGTCAGGGCCGGGATCAGCTCGACCAGCCGCTGCACCGGCACGGGGTTGAAGAAGTGCATGCCGATGACCTGGGCGGGCCGCTCCGTGGCGACGGCCAGATCGACGACGGGGATCGAGGAGGTGTTGGTGGCCAGGATCGCGGCGGGGTCTTCGAGCGCCTTGTCCAGGGTCCGCAGGACGTCGGTCTTGACGGCGCGGTTCTCGGCGACGGCCTCGATGACGAACTGACGGTCGGCCAGGTCGCCGAGGTCATGGGTGTAGGACAGACGGGCGAGGGCCTCGTCCCGTTGCTGTTCGGTGAGCTTGCCGCGCCGTACACCGCGGTCGAGGGAGGCGGTGATACGGCGGCGGCCGGCCTCGACGGCGTCGTGGCCGGCTTCGGCCACACGGACGTCGATGCCGTTGCGGGCGGCGACTTCGGCGATGCCGGAGCCCATGAGGCCGCAGCCCACGACGCCGAGACGGGTGACGGGATCCATTGGAGGTCCTCTTCTTGGAGTGGCTGCACGGGGTTTGCGGGGCCGGTTCAGACGTTGCGGCGGTACTGGCCGCCGACCTCGAAGAAGGCCTCGGTGATCTGTTGGAGGGAGCAGACCCGGGCGGCGTCCATGAGGACCGCGAAGACGTTGTGGCCGCTCACCGCCGCGTCCTTCAGGGCGGTCAGGGCCGCGTGGGCCTGATCGCGGTGGCGGGCCTGGTGGTCCCGGACACGGGCCAGCTGGGACTGCTTCTCCTGCTCGGTGGCGCGGGCCAGTTCGATGGCGCCGGGCTCGGTGGTGTCGGCGTGGGGGTTGCGGAAGGTGTTGACGCCGATGAGGGGCAGGGTGCCGTCGTGCTTGCGCTGCTCGTAGAGCATCGACTCGTCCTGGATGCGGCCGCGCTGGTAGCCGGTCTCCATGGCGCCGAGGACACCGCCGCGCTCGCTGATCCGCTCGAACTCCTGCAGCACGGCCTCCTCGACCAGGTCGGTGAGCTCGTCGATGACGAACGAGCCCTGGAGAGGGTTCTCGTTCATGGCCAGGCCCCACTCCCGGTTGATGATCAACTGGATGGCCAGGGCCCGGCGCACGGACTCCTCGGTGGGGGTGGTGACGGCCTCGTCGTAGGCGTTGGTGTGCAGGCTGTTGCAGTTGTCGTAGATGGCGATGAGCGCCTGCAGGGTGGTGCGGATGTCGTTGAAGTCCATCTCCTGCGCGTGCAGGGAGCGGCCCGAGGTCTGGACGTGGTACTTCAGCTTCTGGCTGCGCTCGTTCGCGCCGTACTTCTCCTTCATCGCCACCGCCCAGATACGGCGGGCCACCCGGCCCAGCACCGTGTACTCCGGATCCATGCCGTTGGAGAAGAAGAACGACAGGTTCGGGGCGAAGTCGTCGATGTGCATGCCCCGGGCCAGATACGCCTCGACGTAGGTGAAGCCGTTGGCCAGGGTGAAGGCCAGCTGGCTGACGGGGTTCGCGCCGGCTTCGGCGATGTGGTAGCCGGAGATGGACACCGAGTAGAAGTTGCGGACCTTCTGCTCGATGAACCACTCCTGGATGTCGGCCATCATCCGCAGGGAGAACTCGGTGGAGAACAGACAGGTGTTCTGGCCCTGGTCCTCCTTCAGGATGTCGGCCTGCACCGTGCCCCGCACGTTCGCCAGGGCGTGCGCACGCAAGCCGGCCGTCTCCTCGGGCGAGGGGTCGCGGCCCTCGGTGGCGCGGAAGTGGTCGATCCGCTGGTCGATGACGGTGTTGAGGAAGAACGCCAGGACGGTGGGCGCGGGTCCGTTGATGGTCATGGAGACCGAGGTGGTCGGTGCGACCAGGTCGAAGCCGTCGTAGAGCGCCTTCATGTCCTCCAGTGTGGCCACGGAGACGCCGGAGGTGCCGACCTTGCCGTAGACGTCGGGCCGTTCGTCCGGGTCGCGGCCGTAGAGGGTGACCGAGTCGAACGCGGTGGACAGGCGGGTGGCCGGCTGGCCTTCGGAGAGCAGCTTGAAGCGACGGTTGGTGCGGAACGGATCGCCCTCGCCGGCGAACATCCGGGCCGGGTCCTCGCCGTCACGTTTGAAGGGGAACACCCCGGCGGTGAAGGGGAAGTGGCCGGGCAGGTTCTCGCGGCGCCAGAAGTTCACCAGCTCCCCGTGGTCGGTGAACCGGGGCAGTGCGACGCGTCGGACCTTGTTCCCCGACAGGGACTCGCGGGTCAGCCGGGTACGAATCTCCTTGTCCCGGACCTTCACGACCTGTTCGTCACCGGAGTACGAGGCCACGACGGCGGGCCAGTTCGCGATCCGCTCCACGATGTCGTGCGGGAGCTGCCTGCGGGCGTCGTCGAGCAGTGACCGCACGTTCCCGGCGTCGGAGCCGGCCTCGAGAAGTTCGGCGCTGACCAGGTCCAGGCGTTGCGCCCGCCGGGCCGCCTCGGCGAGCCGCTCGGTCTCGGCGTGGTACGCGCGGACCGTCTCGGTGACCTCGGCGAGGTAGCGCACCCGGCCGGCGGGGACCACCTGGCGGATGCCGGAGGAGTGGCGTACGTCGACCGGCGCCGTCGTGCCCTCGGACAGCGGCAGCCCCTTCTCGGCCAGCGCCGCCTTCAGATGCTGGTGGAGCGCGGTGACGCCGTCGTCGTTGAAGGTGGCCGCGGAGGTGCCGTACACCGGCATGTCCTCGGGGCGCATGCCGAACGCCTCGCGGTTGCGGACCAGTTGGCGGCCCACGTCACGCAGCGCGTCCTTGGCGCCGCGCCGCTCGAACTTGTTGATCGCCACGACGTCGGCGAAGTCGAGCATGTCGATCTTCTCCAACTGCGAGGCGGCACCGAACTCCGGTGTCATCACGTACAGGGAGGTGTCGACGAACGGCACGATCGCCGCGTCGCCCTGTCCGATGCCCGGTGTCTCCACGATCACCAGGTCGAACCCGGCCGCCTTGACCACGTCGATCACGTCGGTGAGGTGCTCGGGCAGCTCACGGCTGCCGCGGGTGGCCAGGCTCCGGAAGAAGACCCGGTTGCCGTCGAGGGAGTTCATGCGGATCCGGTCACCGAGCAGGGCGCCGCCGCCTCGGCGGCGGGTCGGGTCGACCGCGATCACGGCGATGCGCAGCTTGTCCTGCTGGTCGAGGCGGAAGCGGCGCACCAGTTCGTCGGTCAGCGAGGACTTCCCCGAGCCACCGGTGCCGGTGATGCCGAGCACCGGCACGGTGCGTGCCGCCGCGGCACCACGCAGCTGCCCCAGGAGATCCGGGGGCAGCTTGCCGAGTTCGGCGCCGGTGAGGGCGCGGGCGATCGCGAACCGGTCGCCCGCGAGGACGTCGGCCGCGTCGGTCGCCCCGGCGTCCCAGAGGTCGAAGTCGCAGTCCCTGATCACCGAGTTGACCATCCCGGCCAGGCCCATCCGCTGGCCGTCCTCCGGGGAGAAGATGGTGACCCCGCTGTCGCGCAGCCGGGCGATCTCCTCGGGCACGATCACCCCGCCTCCGCCGCCCACCACCCGCACGTGCTCCGCTCCGTGCCCGCGCAGCGACTCGACCAGGTACTCGAAGTACTCGACGTGCCCGCCCTGGTAGGACGAGACCGCCACACCGTGTGCGTCCTCCTCCAGCGCCGCGTCCACGACCTCCCGCACCGAACGGTTGTGTCCGAGGTGGATCACCTCCGCGCCCTGTGACTGGAGGATGCGCCGCATGATGTTGATCGAGGCGTCGTGTCCGTCGAACAGGGCCGAAGCGGTGACCAGGCGGACGGGGTGCACAGGTCGGTGCAGGTCGCTCATGGGGGCCTTCCCGGGCGGGATGGAGGAACGCTGGCGAAAGAGATACTAGGACGTCCTAGTAAATTGCCGGAAGGGGTGATGACGTGAGCAGCGGCACAGGGGCGGTGTGCGCGGCCAACTGCCCCCGCCCGCTCACAGGTCGAGGACGAGGCGGGGCCCGCACGAGCGCGAGACGCAGATGAGCATGGTGTCGCCGGCGGCCCGCTCGTCCTCGGTGAGCAGCGAGTCGCGGTGGTCGGGATCGCCCTCGAGAACGTCGGTCTCACAGGTGCCGCAGGTGCCCTCCCGGCAGGAGAAGGCCACCTCGACGCCCGCCTTCTCCACCGCTTCGAGCACCGAGAGGCCCGGCGGCACGGTGAGGGTGAGCCCGGAGCGGGCGAGTTCCACCTCGAAGGCCTCGGCGGGGCCGGCCCCGGGCGTTTCGACCGGGGCGAACCGCTCGACGCCCAGCGCACCCGGGGGCCAGCCCTCGCACTGCTCCCGCAGCGCTTGCAGCAGGGGTTCGGGACCACAGGCGTGCACCAGGGTGTCCGGCTCGGGCGGGCCGAGGAACGCGGCGAGGTCCAGCAGGCCGTACTCGTCCTGGGGACGGATCAGCACACGGTCCCCGTACGGCGCGAGACGGTCCAGGAACGCCATGGAGGTGCGGGTGCGGCCGCCGTACAGCAGCCGCCAGTCGGCTCCCGCGGCGTCGGCGGCCTCGACCATGGAGAGGATGGGCGTGATGCCGACCCCACCGGCGACGAACAGCTGACGTGCGGCGGGCCGCAGCGGGAAGTTGTTCCGGGGGCCACGGACCCGGACGGTGGAGCCTTCGCGCAGGTGGTCGTGGACATGGGCGGAGCCGCCACGGCTGTGCGGCTCGCGCAGCACGGCGATCTGCCACACCCCGCGTTCCTCCGGGCGCCCGCACAGGGAGTACTGACGGATCAGGTCACCGTCGGCTCTGTCCAGGAGCACGTCGATGTGGGCGCCCGGCGTCCACGAGGGGAGTGTCCCGCCGTCCGGGCGGCGCAGGGTGAGGGAGACGACGCCGTCGGCGGCGGTGGTACGGCTCGCCACGGTGAGGACCGTCTCGGTCGGCGGCAGTTGGTCGTTCATGGTGCGTCCACTTTCGGGGTTCAGGCCTGAGTCGGCACGTGCAGCAGCAGCGCGTCGCCCTGACCGCCGCCCCCGCACAGGGCCGCCGCTCCGGTGCCGCCGCCGCGTCGCCGCAGCTCCGCCGCGAGGGTCAGCACCAGGCGGGCGCCCGTCATGCCGACCGGGTGGCCGAGCGCGATGGCACCGCCGTTGACGTTCACCTTCTCCAAGGGGACCTCCAGCTCTCGTACGGAGGCGAGGGCCACTCCGGCGAACGCCTCGTTGATCTCGAACAGATCCAGGTCGGCGGCCTTCAGCCGGCCGTCCCGGGACAGGGCGTCGAGGACCGCGCCGGCCGGCTGGACCAGCAGGGAGGGGTCGGGACCGGCGACCGTGCCGTAGGCGCCGATCTCGGCGAGTGGCGTCAGGCCCTCCCGCCGGGCGCGTTCCGCGCTCATCACGACGACCGCCGCGGCGCCGTCGGAGAGCTGGGAGGAGTTGCCCGCGGTGACGGTGCCCCCGCCGGAGAACGCCGGCTTCAGACGGCCGAGGCTCTCGGCCGTGCTGTCCGGCCGTACGCCCTCGTCGGTGTCCACCACCGTCTCGCCGCGCCGTCCCGTCACCGTGAACGGGGCGATCTCCTCGCTCAGCGCGCCGGACTCCCGGGCACGGGCGGCCCGTTGGTGGGAGAGCGCGCTGTACTCGTCCTGTTCCTCGCGGCTCAGGGCGTACGGCTGCTGGTACCGCTCGGTCGCCGCGCCCATGGAGACACCGTCGAAGGCGCAGACGAGGGCGTCGCGGTCGAGGGCGTCCTCGACGGCGGTCGCGCCGTACTTCCAGCCGGTCCGTGCTCCGCGCAGCAGGTGCGGGGCGCCCGACATGGACTCCATGCCGCCCGCGACGACCACCTCGTGACGGCCGGAGGCGATCATGAGGTCGGCCAGGGCGATGGCGTGCAGCCCCGACAGACAGAGCTTGTTGACCGTGCTCGCGGGCACGGAGAACGGGACTCCGGCGCGGATCGCGGCCTGCCGTGCCGTATTGGGACCGGCCCCTGCCTGGACGACATGACCGAGGACGACGGCTTCCACCGCGCCCGGGTCCAGACGCGCGGCATTCAGCGCCGCGCTGATGGCGTGGGCGCCGAGGTCGACGGCGGAGACGGTGCTCAGGGCACCCATGAGTCTGCCGATGGGTGTTCTGGCTCCGGCGACGATGACGGATCCGGGCATGCCGGGACCTCCTGGGAGAGAGTGGGGCGGTCGGGCCTGGGGCGTGGCAGGGGCGGGTCAGGCGACCGCGTCGACGGCACGCTCGGCGATCATGTGGGCCGTCTCGTTCACCGAGTGCGGGACGATCCGGCCGCCCGGCAGCCGCCGCACCCGGCAGATCGACGTGTAGCCGGGGTGGAACCAGAACATCCTCGGCAGGCCGAGCACCGTCGCCAGATAGGTGTTGGTGATGCCGCCGTGGCACACGGCCGCGACCCGCCCGCCGGGATGGGCGTCGAGGATGGTGTCCATGGCCCGTGCGGCACGCGCGCGGAAGGCGTCCCAGTCCAGATCGGGCACGAAGTCCTCGTACCGCCCCTCGGCGAGGGCCGCCGCCCGGGGATCGTCCGAGCCGATCTGCTCCGGCGGGGTGTAGGGGTGCGAGACGTCCGTGTCCCACTCGCGCAGGTCGTCCAGCACGGTCGCGGTCATGCCGGTGAGCCGTTCCAGGGGTGCCACCGTCTCGCGGGCGCGCCGGAACGGGCTGGTGTACAGGGCGTCGATGTCCTCGGCGCCGAGCCAGGTGGCGAGGCGCTCCGCCTGGGCGGTGCCCTCCGGCGACAGCCCCGGGTCGTACACGCCCGCCAGGGGGAGGCCGTGCCGGATGAGGAGGAGTTCGGTCATGGGTTGTCCTTCGTGGGAAAGGTCGGCGGAGGCCGGCGCGGGCCGTGATGGTCGAACGGTCGTCGGTCCGGCTCAGCCCGCGATGGTCCGCTCGGAGTGCCAGTAGGGGCGGCGCATCGCGCGTTTGTCGAGCTTGCCCATCGCGTTGCGCATCAGCTCCGGAACGAACTCGTACGTCTTCGGGCACTTGTAGGCGGCCAGCCGCTCGCGGCAGAACCGGTCCAGGTCCTCGGCCGACGGCTCGTCGGCGCTCGCCACGACCAGCGCCCGCAGCGACTCGCCGAAGTCCGGGTCGGGCACCCCGATGACCGCCACCTCGGCGACCGCCGGATGCTGCCGCAGCACCTCCTCGCTCTCCGCGGGATACAGGTTGACCCCGCCGGAGACCACGACGTCGGCGGCCCGGTCGGTGATGAAGATGTAGCCGTTCACGTCGACGTAGCCGATGTCGCCGAGGGTGAAGACGCCGGGGGAGAGATAGGCGGACTTCGTCTTCTCCGGGTCCGCGTGGTAGCGCACCCCCCGGTCCTCGGGGGCGCGGAAGGCGAGCAGCCCACGCTCGCCGGGCGGCAGCGGCCGGCCGTCGTCATCGGTGACCAGCACCTCGAACGGGGGCTGGGCGCGCCCCACCGAGCCGGGGTGCTCCAGCCACTCGGTGCTGCTGATGCGGGCCACGGTGCCCGCCTCACTGGCGCCGTACGACTCCGTCAGCACCGGACCGAACCACTCGATCATGGCCCGCTTGACGTCCGGCGGACACGCGGAGCCCGTGTGGGAGACCTGCGTGAGGCTGGAGACGTCGTACCGGGCGCGTACCTCGTCCGGCAGGGCGAGCAGCCGTTGGAAATGGGTGGGCACCATGACGGTGGACGTGACCCGCCACTTCGCGACGCGGCTCAGGAAGATCGCCGGGTCGTATCTGCCGAGTACGACCACCTGTTGGCCCGCCGCGAGGTGCCGCAGCGACGTCAGCGCCGCGTTGTGCTGCAGGGGGCCGCACACCAGGTGCGGCCCCGGCGGGAACCCGGGCCGGACCGCGATCGCGGCCAGGTACGAGACGTTGTTCGCGACCGGGCCGTTCACCCAGCGCACCTCGGTGCCGCGTGCCCGGCCGGTGGTGCCCGAGGTGTAGACGAGGGGCGGCCGGGCGGGCCGGTCCGCCGGAAGGGCGCGCCCGACGGGCGTGGCCGCCAGCCACAGGTCCCAGTCGAAGGCGTGCCCGATCGCCGTGGTCCCGTGCATCACCAGCGGCAGGCCCAGCTCCCTCGCCGCGTCCAGGGCGGCACCCGCCCCGGCGGGACCGGTGATGATGCCGGTCGCCCCCGCGTCGGTGATCTGGTCCACCAGCTCACCCGGCGTCAGATGCCGGGACGTGGCCACGGTCCCCACCCCGGCGCGCAGTCCGGCCAGATGGGCCACGACGGTCGGGATGGCGTTGTCGCCCAGGACGACGACCCGGTCGTGAGGGCCGGGGGCGATCTCCAGCAGCCGCGCCGCGGCCCGCTCCACCTGGTCGGCGAGACCGGACCAGGACAGCACTTCCCAGTCGTCCACCAGGGCGGCTTCGTCTGGGGTCTCCCGGGCGCGACGGTCGAATGGCAGCAGCGACATGGCTCCTCCGGCGGCTCCTCGGTCCTCTCCCAGGTTCAAGGGAGAGGCGATGCCGAGACTGTAGCGTTTATCAAGAAAGTGCGGAACACTCTGATCCAAGCCGAACGCGTTCACGCATGCTCAAGCAGATGGGTTCGGATGCCTTCCGATCACCGTTACTGCAACTTCCGTCTGGTAAGTGCCGTCTCAAGGAGGAGCCATGTCCCAGCCCGATCCGGACACATGGCGCACAGAGGTCCGACAGTGGCTGACCACCGTCCTCGAACCGGCGCGACCGACGCGGAGCACCGGCGAGGCCGCCGGCCTCGCGGTGTTCCACAACCTTCCCGAGGACGAGGAGCGCCTGCTGCTGGAGCGTTGCCGCGCCTACCAGCGCGCCCGCTTCGACGCCGGGTACCAGGCCCTGACCCTTCCTCGTGACAAGGGCGGCGCCGGCCTGACCGCCGCCCACGCGGCGGCCTTCGCCGAGGAGGAGTCGGCCTTCGACGTGCCGCCGTCCACCGAACTGATCAGCGTCACGGTGCGCCTGGTCGCGATGGCCGTCTCCCTGTTCGGGACACCCGAGCAACGCCAGGATTACGCACGCGCCTTCCTGCGTACGGACCTGCTCGCCTGCCAGCTCTTCAGCGAGCCCGGCGCCGGCTCCGACCTGGCCGCGCTGCGCACCCGGGCCCGGCGGGAAGGCGAGGAGTGGGTGATCGACGGACAGAAGGTGTGGACCTCCGGGGCGCAGTTCGCCGAGTACGGCCTGCTGCTCGCCCGCACCGATCCCGAGGTCGTCAAACAGGCGGGCATCACCGCCTTCCTGGTCCCGATGGACGCCCCCGGCGTGGAGGTGCGCCCCATCCGGCAGATGAGCGGCGGCGCCTCCTTCAACGAGGTCTTCCTCAGCGGGGTCCGCGTCCCGGACCGGCTCCGCGTCGGGCACCCGGGGCAGGGCTGGGAGGTCGCCACCGCCACCCTCGGCTTCGAACGGACCGCCTCCGGCAGCGGCAACCGGCGCAAGGGCGGCACCTTCACCGACGTTCTCGCCCTCGCCCGCTCGCTCGGCCGCACTGACGACCCACTGGTCCGCCAGCACCTCGCCGACCTGTACGTCCGCACCGAACTGCGCGCCGCCACCGTGGACCGCGTCGCCCGCGCGAGCGCCTCCGGCGGCCGGCCCGGCCCCGAGGCGTCGCTCACCAAGCTGATGGCCTCCGACCTGCTCACCCGCACCGGCCAGCTCGCCGCCGAACTCATGGGCGCCCGGATCAGCGCCGACACCGGAGAGCCGAGCACGTTCGCCTGGACCGAGCACCTGCTCGGCGCCCCGGGCTACCGGCTCGCCGGAGGCACCGACCAGATCCAGCGCAACCTCATCGGCGAGCGCGTACTGAAGCTCCCGCCGGAACCACGCGTGGACCGGGTGCCGTTCTCGCAACTCCCCGGCAACTGAGGAACCACCCCCGGGCCTCGGCCCGTCGCGACAATCACGAAGGAGTGACATCGATGGATCTGGGACTGACAGGCGCGAAGGCGCTGGTGACCGGTGCGAGCCGGGGCATCGGCCGGGCGATCGCCGGCACCCTGGCGGCCGAGGGCTGCGCGCTGGCGCTGTGCGCCCGGGGCGAGGAGGCGCTCGCCAAGGCCGCGGCCGAACTGCGCGGCGAGGGAGCGACGGTGTTCGCCGAGCCGGTCGACGTCACCGACCCGGCCGCGCTCGCGGGCTTCGTGGAGCGGGCGGCCCTTGAGCTGGGCGGCCTGGACCTGCTGGTGTCCAATGTGTCGGCGGGCAACGTCAAGGGCCCGGACTCGTGGGAGGCGAGCCTGCGCGGCGACCTGATCCCGTTCGCGGGACTGGTCGAGGCGGCCCTGCCCCACCTGGAGGCCTCGGAGCGGGCCGCCGTGGTCGCCATCGGCACCACCAACGCCTCCGACACCGCCCGGCCCGCCGGCGCCAACTCCTACTCCGCGCTGAAGGCCGCCGTCGTCCAGCACGCCTCGGCCCTCGCGCACGCCCTCGCGCCGAAGGGCATCCGCGTCAACACGGTCTCGCCCGGCCCGATCGACTTCCCCGGCGGCGCCTGGGAGACCATCCGTACCAGCCGGCCGGAGGTGTACGAGGAGGTCCTCGCCAAGCTGCCGATCGGCCGCTACGGCACGGCGGAGGACGTGGCCGCGGCCGTGGCGTTCCTGCTCGGGCGGACCGGCTCCTTCTGCGTCGGCGTCAACCTCGTGGTGGACGGCGGGCTGCTGACCCGCGTCCAGTACTGAGCCGTGGCGGGCCCGGCCGGCCGACTGGACGCCGTACTGGTGTGCGGTGGCAGGTGGCACGACGTCGACTACGCGCGGCTGCGGCTGCTGGAACTGCTCGGTGAGCATCCGCGGGTGCGTACGACGGTCTTCCAAGACTACGACTGTGCCGCCGCGCTGGAGGCGGCCGATCTGCTGGTGACCTACACCTGTGACGTCCGGCCCCGCCCGGCCGAGCGGGAGGCGCTGGCACGGTTCGTCGAACGGGGTGGGCGCTGGCTCGCCCTGCACGGCACCAACTCGGTGATCGACCCGCCCGCCAACGGCGGACCCCGGGTCTTCACCACCCCCCGGCTCCTCGGCGAACTGGCGGCCGTGCTCGGCAGCCAGTTCCTCGCCCATCCGCCGATCGAGCCCTACGAGGTGCGGGTGACCCGGCCCGGCCATCCGCTGGTCGCCGGCATCGAACCGTTCACCGTCAGCGACGAGCTGTACGTGTGCGAGCTGCACGGCGAGTTGGAGGTGCTGCTGCACGCCGAGTACACGGGGCCGTGCCGGGGTTTCGCCGAGGGCGACACGGCGGCCCTGGACGACGCGCCTCGGCCGGTGCTGTACCTCAAGCGGCACGGCCTCGGCGAGGTCTGCTACTTCACCCTCGGCCACTGCCGGGGCCGCCACGACATGCAGGACCTCGGCGTGGCGGACACCGGTCGGGTGGACCGGGGGCCGTGGGAGACCCCCCAGTTCATGACGGTGCTGCGGCGCTGTGTGGGGCGGGTGGTGGCGGGGGCGGAGAGCCCGGTGGGCGGCTGATCGCGACGACGAGGGGGCGGGCGGGATGGGGGAGCCACCCCCGCCGCCCCTTCGCGTCCGGCTCGCTTCTGCCGTCGGCATGCCGGGGCTGCACGCTGCAGTTGCTGACGCCGATGTCATGCGGCAGGCCGGGGCGCGACAACCGGTGGGTTGAGGCGGGCGAAGCCTTCCTGGCGCTGGTAAGGGAAGTACGGGTAGGGCGCAGTCCTGCCGCTCGCCGTATCGAGTTTCGCCATCTGGTCGGACGTGAGCGTCCAGCCGACGGCACCGAGGTTCTGGCGAAGCTGGTCCTCGTCGCGGGCGCCGATGATGACGGAGGAGACGGTCGGTCGCTGCAACAGCCAGTTGAGGGCGATCTGCGGGATGCTCTTGCCGGTCTCCTGCGCGATCTCGTCGAGGGCGTCGACCACGCGGTACAGGTGTTCGTCCTCGACCGGCGGGCCGTAGTCCGCGGTCTGGTGCAGTCGGCTGGTGGCCGGCAGCGGCCGGCCGCGGCGAACCTTGCCGGTGAGCCGTCCCCAGCCGAGGGGGCTCCAGACCAGGGCTCCGAGGCCCTGATCGAGCCCCAGGGGCATCAGCTCCCATTCGTAGTCGCGGCCGATGAGGGAGTAGTAGACCTGATGCGCGACATAACGCGGGTGGCCGTACCTCTCCGCGATCGAGAGGGACTTCATCGCCTGCCAGCCGGAGAAGTTGGAGATGCCGAGGTAGCGGACCTTCCCCGCTCGTACGAGATCGTCGAGTGCGGACAGGACTTCCTCGATCGGCGTACCGGCGTCGAAGGCGTGCAGCTGGAACAGATCGATGTAGTCGGTGCCGAGCCGGCGCAGGGCGTCCTCGCACGCGGTGATCAGGCGCGAACGGGAGGAGCCCGCATCGCCCGGACCGTCGCCCATCGGCAGGCCGGTCTTGGTGGACACGATCACCTGATCCCTGCGGCCTTTGATCGCTTCGCCCAGCACCTCCTCGGAGGCCCCGCCGGAATAGACGTCGGCGGTGTCGAACATCGTGATCCCGGCGTCGAGGCAGATGTCCACGAGACGGCGTGCTTCTTGTGCGTCGGTGTTGCCCCAGGCGCCGAACAGAGGTCCTCGGCCGCCGAAGGTGCCGGCGCCGAAACTCAGCGCGGGGACCTTGAGGCCGGATGCGCCCAGCCGCCTGTATTCCATGACTGTTCCTCTCTCGCCGCCCGACCGCACTAATGGGCTTGGAGTTCCGTTAGTGTGGACCTCAACGTAGCAGGTGCGAGAGATTAACGAAACTGGAGTCCCGTTATGGGGTTTGATGAGGGTGCGGACCCGGGGACCGTCCGTCCTGGAGGGCGCACGGCGCGGGTGCGGGCGTCGGTGTTGCGAGCGGCTGGGGACGCCTTGGCGGAGCACGGCTTCGCCCACCTCGACCTCGCTGACGTCGCCCGCCGTGCCGAGGTGGGCAAGACCACCGTCTACCGCCGCTGGGGAACGGTGACCGGCCTGGTGGCCGACCTGCTGCTGGACATGGCCGAGCAGTCACTGCCGCGTACCGAGACCGGCTCGCTGCTCGGTGACCTCAAGGCCAACGCCCGGCTCGTGCAGCACACGTTGGCCGACCCGCGGCAAGGAGCGCTGTTCAAGGCGGTGATCGCCGCCGCCACCTGCGAGGCGAAGACAGCCGAGGCCCTGCACCGCTTCTACGACATCCGCGTCACGGAGTGGGCGCCCTGCGTCCAGCAAGCCGTCGACCGGGGCGAGGTGCCCGAGGGTACCGACGCCCACGAGGTCATCCGTGCTGTCTCCGCCCCCCTCTACTACCGCCTGCTGACCAGCGGCGACCGCCTCGACGAAGCCGCCGCCGAGCAGGCCGCCGAGGCCGCCGCGGCAGCGGCGCGTGCGGGAGCGTACGTGCGGGGCGACGAAGCGCGACCCCGCACCTGACCGAGCCGTTCATCGCCCGCCGACCCACCCGGCGGGGCAGGTCATTCCGCAGGCGCGCAGTCCCTCGGCTGTCCCGAACCCGGTACCTGCGTCGCCCTCCCACTCAGCCGTGCGGCAGTACCACCGCGCGGCCGTTGATCTCTCCCGCGTGCAGACGCTCGTACGCGGCCGGTGTCTCCTCCAGGGAGAAGGTCTCCACGTGGGAGGAGACGAGCCCCTGCCGTGCCAGCTCGACGACCTCCATCAGCTCCACGCGGCTGCCCCAGTAGGGGAACGTCGCGGACACCTCGAACGGCAGACCGCCGCCGAAGCCGACCGCCAGCGTGCCCCCGCCGAGGCCGACGATGGTCACATCGCCCTCCGTCGCCACCGACGCGGCGGCGACGGCCAGCGTGGCCTCCGCTCCCACGAAGTCCAGCACCACCTCCGCTCCCACCCCGCCGGTGAGCTCCCGGATCCGGCCGGCCGCCGCATCGTCGGAGAGCAGCGCCTCATGCGCGCCGACGGTCGTCGCCAGCTCCAGCTTCTCCTTGCTCACGTCGAGGGCGACCACCCGGGCCGGCGTCAGCGCGCGCAGCAGCTGCACGGCCAGATGGCCGAGACCACCGACGCCGATCACGACCGCCGTGCTGCCCGGCACCAGCTTGGGCAGCGACTTCGCGATCGCGTGGTACGGCGTCAGCCCGGCGTCCGTGAGCGGTGCGGCCTGCACCGGGTCGAGCCCGTTCAGCGGCACCAGATGGCGGGGCGAGTCCACCAGCATGTACTCGGCCAGGGCGCCGGGCCGGCCGAGCCCGGGCGGCACGATGCCGAGTCCGGCGGCGTACGGACAGCAGTTCTCCTTGCCCTGCCCGCACTTGCGGCAGCGACCGCAGCCCCACGGGCCGTACACCGCCACCGCGTCGCCCTCCGCCAGCCCCTCGACCCCGCTGCCCACCGCCGCGACGGTGCCGGCCCCCTCGTGGCCGAGCGTCATCGGCAGCGCGTACGGGAACTGCTCCTCGGGCCAGCCCATGACCGCGAGGTCGGAGTGGCACAGCCCCGCCGCCGTCACCTTCAACAGCACCTGACCCGGACCGGGTTCGGGCACGGGAACCTCGACGACCTCGGGCGCCTGTCCCACCTTCCGGTACTGCACAGCCTTCATCATTCTTCGTTCTCCTTACTGGGGGCAGGCGCGGAGCCCTCCGTGGGAGCCTCGGGGGTGACGCCCGAGGGATTCCCCCTCCGGCGCCGCAGGACGGCCGGCAGGGTGATCCGGCCACCCGTCAGGACCAGCGCGACGATGAGGACCGAGCCGGTGAACAGGCTCGCGGCCCACGGGGCGCTGGTGGCGAGTCCGAGGCCGGTGACGCCCGTGCCGAGCAGCAGGACCGCGAGCACCGTTCCCCAGGCGTTGAAGCGTCCGGCGCGCAACTGCGTCGCCCCGACGAAGGCCGCGGCGTAGGCCGACAGCAGATACGGCGTGCCCGCCGTCGGCGATCCCGATCCGACCGACGACGCGAAGACGACTCCGGCCGCGCCGGAGAGCAGCGCGGAGGTCACCAGGGTCAGGAACCGCAGCCGGTCGGTGCGCACCCCCTGCAGCCGTGCCGCGTCGGCGTTGAAGCCGGTCGCGTACAACCGGCGCCCGGTGGCGGTGTGTTCCAGCAGGAACCAGATGGCCACGGCGGCGAGCAGCAGATACAGCACCGGCAGCGTGATCCCGCCCGCGTCCAGCTGGGCGATGCTCGCGAACGGTTCGGCCAGCAGTTGTACGCCGGTGATGGAGCTGTCGTTGGTGACCATGGTGATCAGCGACTGGATCAGCGCCCCGGTCGCCAGCGTGGCGATGAACGAGTCGACGCGCAGCACCACGACGACGATGCCGTTGGCGACCCCGATCAGCAGCGCGGCGGTCATTGCCAGGGCGATCGCGGCGGAGGGGCCGAGTCCGGCGGAGACCAGGAAGTAGGCGGTCAGCACGCTGGTCAGCGACATGGTGTAGGCGACCGAGAGGTCGAAGACCCGGGCGGCCAGCGGCGGAACGACGCTGAGGGCCACCAGCCCGGCCACGGCGTTGCCGTTGAGCACCTGCTTGACCGTGGTGGCGGTCGGGAACGTCTCCGGTGCCCAGACGGAGAAGAGCACGGCGATGACCAGCCACACGTACACGGCGCCGATGTTCCGGAACGACAGGGCGGCTGCCATGCGCCGGACCGGTGCGGCCGGGACGAGCCCCGGGGGCCGGTGCGACGCGGGCGGCCTGAGCGCCGCCGGCCGGGTCGGGGTGGATGTCATGTCACTCGGTTCCTTCCAGGACTCATGTCACTCGGTTCCTTCCGAGGCTCATGTCACTCGGTCCCTTCCATGGCGTGCACCAGCGCGGGTTCGGTGATGTCGCGGCCGCTGAGCTCCCGTACGATCCGGCCCTCCCGCACCACCAGGACCCGGGTGCACAGAGCGAGCAGGTCCTGGGTGTCGGAGGAGGAGACGATGACGCCCATGCCCTCACCCGCCTGACGCTCTATCAGGTCGTACAGCTGCAGACGGGTGGCGATGTCGACACCCGCCGTGGGCTCGCACAGCGCCAGCACCGGCGGGCGCTGTGCGAGGCAGCGGGCCATGACGACCTTCTGCTGGTTGCCGCCGCTCAGCGTGGTGATGCGGGCCCCGCGGCCCGCCGTGCGCACCCCGACCCGCTCGATCCACTCCTCGGCGAGGACCGACTCGCGGCGCCGGTGCAGCCGTCCGCCCCGGGCGCGGAGCCGCCGTAGGAGGGGGAGCGTGAGGTTCTCGCCGACCGAGAAGTCGCCGATCACCCCCTCGGCCGTCCGGTCGGCGGGGACCAGGGGCAGACCCAGCCCACCGGCGCGGCGCGCGTCGGTCCAGCGTTCGGAGCGCTCCGGCAGCCGCAGCCTGCCGCTCACCCGCCCGGTGTGGGCGCCGCACACCGCGTACGGCACGATCTCGTGGCCGGAGCCGACCAGCCCGGTGATGCCCAGGCGTTCGCCCCCGGCGAGGTCGAAGCCGATGCCGCGCAGGGGTCCGGCCCACAGGTCGCGGACCTCCAGTACCGCCGCGTCGGTGCCGGGCCGGGGCGCCGGGCGGTGGTCTGTCTCCGTCTCCTCGCCCGCCATCAGCTCCGCCAGTGAGCGCGGGGTGAGTTCGTCGACCCGGCGCGTGGCGATCCGGCGCCCGCCGCGGATCACGGTGACCCGGTCGGCGAGCGCGAAGATCTCGTCCATCCGGTGCGAGACGTACAGCACGCCGGCGCCGGCGTCGCGTATCTCCCGCACGATGTCGAAGAGCCGGGCCACCTCACCGGGCGGCAGCACGGCGGTGGGCTCGTCGAGCACGAGGACACCGCGGCGGCCCTCCCAGCCCTGGAGCGCGGCGGCGATGGCCACCACCGCGCGCTGGACGGGGGTGGCCGTCGTCAGGGGCCGGCGCACGTCGATGCCGAGGCCGAACCGTTCGACCAGTGCGGTCGTGCGCCGCTCCATCTCCGGCCAGCGGATGTTGCCGAGGGCCGTACGGGCGAAGCCACGGCTGAGCGCGAGGTTGTCGATGGCGCTCAACTCGCCCACCAGCCCCAGCTCCTGGTGGACGAAGCGGAGCCGGTCGTGCCGGGAGGCGGTGACCTGGCCGAGGTCGAACGGCTCGCCGTCGAGTTCGGCGACCGCTCCCGGCTCCGCGTGGTGGTATCCGGCGAGGATCTTGATGAGGGTGGACTTGCCGGAGCCGTTGGGGCCGATCAGGGCGTGGATCTCGCCCTGCGCGACCTCCAGATCGACGTCCTTCAGGGCCTGGGTGCCGCCGAATCTCTTCGACAGGGCGGACACCCGGAGCACCGGCCCGCTCAACTCAGGCCCCACAGCGCCTTGAACTGCGCCTGGTAGTCCTCGACGATCGGGAAGTCGCCGTCGGCGGAGGGCAGGTTGTCCTTGGTGACGAGCATGTTGGGCAGCTTCGCGTGCTGGTCCACGTCCATGGGCTGGCCGGTGAAGTGCCGGGCCAGCGCGTCGACCTGGAGCCATGCCGTCTCGTGGGAGTTCAGCGCCATCGCGCCGTCGGTGAGACCGCTCTGGATGTACTGGTAGTTCTGCGCGTCACCGACGTTGACGACGATGTGCTTGCCGGTGAGGCCGGCGGTCTTCAGCGCGGCCGGAACGCCCACGTTGAGCAGGCCGAGGGAGAAGACGACGTGGGTCACCTTCGGGTGCGACCGGAGGTAGGACACCACGCGGTCCGGCATGTCCTTGCCCACCGCGGTGATCGGCACGTCGACCTGGTCCAGGGGACAACCGTCGCACCACTTCTCGTACTTGGTGGCGAAGGAGTCCTTCACGGGCTTGAGGATCGTGTAGGCCGGGAGATCGAAGTAGACGGTGTTCGCCTTGGCGCCGCTGTTCGACACCACCCACGAGGCGAGCATCTCGCCCTGCACGGCGACGTCGTCCGGGCCGTTACTGAGCAGGGAGATGCCGTCACCGAGCAGGTCGTCGGCGTTCGACTGGAGGACGGGGATCTCGGCGGCCTTCAGTTGGGCCAGCTGCTTGGCGTAGACGGCGCGCGGGAAACCGGAGGCGACGACGGCGTCCGGCTTGTCGCGCAGGGCCTGCTCGTAGGCGGCCTGGACGGACTCCGGGGTGCCCTGGGTGGCGATCTGCTTCACCTTCCAGCCCAGCTCCTCGGCGGCCTCGGTGAAGAAGTCGGCGAGGTCCTTGCAGGACTGGACGCCGCACAGGATGAAGTCGATCTCCTTGCCCTTGGGGATCTTCTTGCCGACGGGCTCGGTGACGGGGATCGTGGCCGGGCGCTCGGAGAACTTCTTCAGCGCCTCGCGGGCCGCCGTCAGGCCGGGCGAGTCGGGTGCCGCCGCCTGTGAGCTGCCGGCGGCCGGAGTGGAGTCGCTACCGCAGGCCGCGAGGCCCAGCAGGGCGGTGACGGACACGATCGCGGTGACGGCGCGGCGGACCGCGCGACCGGGTGTGGAACTCATCGTTGAGTACTCCCGTGGTGTGGCGCCTGCGCTGCCGCGGTCCGCGTCGCTGCGCGAACGCGGCAGTCGGCTTCGGTCAGGCGGATCCCTGTGCCGCCCGGGACGGGACGGCGCGTGTGGGGGCTTGAGGGGAAGCGGGCTGCATCGGTCGCCGGCGTGGGGTACGGCGCGGGCCGTCGGGATGATCCCGCGGCGCTGTGTCCGGACGAGCGAAAGCCGACCCGGACGAGAAACTTATGAGGCACTACAGCCTCAAGTGCGTCGGAGTGTGACATGCCCCGGCGGGATTGGGGAGGGGGTCGCCGTAAGGAATTCCAGGCCCAGGGGCGAATTCCGCGATGACCTCGCCCTATGTGGCCCGGTCCAACGTCACGAGTGTTGCTCCGGGCCATGAGAGCTAACTACACTCACTCTAAAGTTTCTGCCGGAGGAGAGATGATGGACGAAACGTCGGAGTCGGGCACCGCACGGTGCCCAGGGCCCAGCGTCCAGGACTACCTCGACCAGGACAGCCGGCCTGTTCCCGCAGCCCTGAGATTCGAGCGGAACGATCACCTCGGCAGCGAGGACATCGACACCACCCGCTTCACCTCCCGCGAGTGGGCCGAACGCGAGATGCGACAGGTGTGGCGGCGCGTCTGGCAGTTCGCCTGCCTGGAGAGCGAGATCCCCGAGGTCGGCGACCACGAGATCTACGAGATCGGCGACGACTCGCTGATCATCGTGCGCACCGCCCCCGAGGAGATCCGCGCCTTCGTCAATGTGTGCCTGCACCGCGGCCGCAAACTGCGCACCGCCGGCGGCAACGTCGGCGAGTTCCGCTGCGCCTTCCACGGCTTCACCTGGAACCTCGACGGCACCATGCAGAGCCCGCCGTGCGCCTGGGACTTCCCGCATGTCGACCCGGAGAAGTTCGCGCTCCCCGAGGCCCGGGTGGCCACCTGGCGCGGCTTCGTCTTCATCAACATGGACCCCTGCGCGGAGTCCTTCGACAGCTATCGCGGCACCTTCGACGACTACTACATCTGGCCGCTGGAGAACCGTTACAAGTCGCTGCACATCGCCAAGGTGCTGCCCTGCAACTGGAAGATCGCGCAGGACGCGTTCATCGAGTCCTTCCACGTGATCGCGACCCACCCGCAGATGCTGCCGTGGCTCGCCGACGCCAACTCCCAGTACGACGTGATGGCGGACCAGCCGAACTGGAACCGGATGATCAACATCCAGGGCGCTCCCAGTCCGCACGTGGCCGACTCCGTCACGGAGGAGGACGTGCTGGAGACCTTCTACGACTCGCGCGCGTTCTACTCGGCGGCCCAGGGCCGCGACCTGGTACGGGGTGAGGGCGACGAGCTGCCCGCGATCCCGCCCGGCGGCACCGCCCGACAGGTCCTCGCCCAGCGGATGCGGGCGCAGCTGGAGGCCACCTCCAGCCAGGACTTCTCCCAGACCCCCGACACCGAACTGCTGGACGCCATCAACTACCTGCTGTTCCCCAACTTCAACCCGTGGGGCGGCGCCAAGTCCAACATCATCTACCGGTTCCGGCCTCACGGCCTGGACCCGGACTCCTGCACCGCCGAGATCATCTTCATGTCGGCCCCGAAGGAGTCCGGCGAGATGCCGCCTCCGGCGAAGATCCGCTGGGTGCCCGAGGACATGCTCTTCGCGGACATCCCCGAACTCGGCGTGCTCGGGCCCGTCTTCGACCAGGACTGCGAGAACCTGCCGTACGTCCAGCAGGGCCTGAAGGCGATGCGCAAGCCGGGCATCACCCTGGCCAACTACCAGGAGAGCCGTATCCGCCACTTCAACCGGACGCTCGACCACTGGATGGACAAGTGACCCACCGCGTCGCGGTCCGGCCCTCCGGCGAGGAACTCGATGTCCTGGACGGGGAGGACCTGTTCACCGCCGCCGGGCGGCTCGGCTACCGCTGGCCGACCCTCTGCGGCGGCAAGGGCACCTGCCGCACCTGCTTCGTCCGGATCGAGGAGGGCGCCGAGAACTGTTCCCCCGTGGACCCGCTGGAGCGCGAGGGCATCGAGGCCCTGCGCAAGCCGGTGGACGGCCTGACCCGGCTCGCCTGCCGGCTCCGGGTCGAGGGCCCGGTGACCGTGACCAAGCGCGGCGTACGCCGCCGAGTGCAGGAGTGAGGCCCCCATGTCCAAGCAAGTGATCCACCCACTGACCGGGCATGTGTACCGGCTCACCGAGGACGGTCTGGTCGAGGTGACCGACCCGAAGACCGGCGCGCGGGGCGTCTTCGACTTCCAGGCCCGCTGGCAGTCGGGCGAACTGCGCCACGCCGACCTGCAGATGGCCGGCTGGGTGGGCCGGCTCGCCCGGCGTCGCGGCCCCCAGCAGTCGGGCGAGTGACCCGGTGACACCCCGCACCACCCGGGTGGTCTGCCTGGTGCGCCGGCCCGACGGGGAGCCGGTGCCCGGTGACTTCGCCGTCGAGGAACGCCCGCTGCCGCCGCTCGGCGAGGGACAACTGCTCGTCCGCAACCTCTACATGAGCGTCGACCCGTCCATGCGCGGGCGGCTGGAGAGCACCGAGAAGCACTACACACACAACTTCACCCCCGGCTCGCCGCTCGACGGCCGGGCTCTCGCGGTCGTCGAGGAGAGCCGCTGCCCCTCGGTGCCCGCGGGCGCCTTCGTACGGCACCAACTGGGCTGGCGGGAGCGGGCCGTGCTGGACGCCGGGGACACCGACGGCGCGGATCGCATCGACCCGCGCCTCGCCCCGCTGCCCACCTGGCTCGGCCTGCTCGGCCAGACCGGCTTCACCGCGTACGTCGGCCTGACCCGGATCGCCGAACTCCGCCCCGGTGACACCGTCTTCGTCTCCGCGGCGGCCGGGGCCGTGGGCACTGCCGCCGGCCAGTTCGCAAGGCTGCTGGGCGCGGACCGGGTCATCGGCACCGCAGGCGGGCCCGACAAGTGCGCCCTGCTGGTGAAGGAGTTCGGCTACGACGCCGCCGCGGACTACCGGACCGAGCCGGTGCGTGAGGCGCTGGCCCGGCTGGCACCCGACGGTCTCGACGTCTACTTCGACAACGTCGGCGGTGAGCAACTCGCCGCCGCCCTGCACGCGCTGCGCACCGGTGGGCGGGTCGCCCTGTGCGGCATGATGTCGCAGTTCGGCGGCGAGCGACGGCCCGTGGACATCAACCAGTTGATCCAGGCCGTCCTCAAACGGCTGACGCTGCGCGGGTTCATCGTCCGCGACCACGACGACCTGCGGCCGGAGTTCGAGCGGCGGGTCGCGCAGTGGCTGGCCGACGGCCGGATCACCGCGCGCGAGACGGTCGTGGACGGCCTGGAGAACGCTGCCGGCGCGCTGCTGTCCCTGCTGGACGGCGGCAACGTCGGCAAGATGCTGGTACGGCTGGGCTGACACCGGCGAACTGAACGGCGCCCCCCGATGGGGGCGCCGTTCTTAGCGCATGGGGCGGGAGGCGGCGACGGTGTGCGCCGTCAGGGAGACCCCCACACGGGTCAGCCCCGCCACGGTCGCCCGGAAGTCCTTGATGTGCGCGGTGGAGAAGTGCTCGTCGAGGGCCTCCTGCGAGGTCCAGTGCTCGTACACCCGGATACGCCGCGCGTCGCCGGGGTCGGCGGTCATGGCGTAGTCCAGACAGCCCGGTTCCCGCTCGCGGGTGTGCCGGCCCAGCTCGACGAGGGCCTCCAGCATGGTGTCGCGGTCACCGGGTGCGTAGTCCATCCAGCCGGCGACGATGATTTCCTCGGCCACGGGGTTCCTTTCGCGGTCAAGTCGTCGGGCCCGCCGCCCCGGGCAGGGAGCGGCGGGCCCTCGGTGTGTGCTCAGACGCCGAGCGGCGCCGGGACGTCGTCCACGGAATCGACGGAGTCCACGGTGACCGTGCCCCGGTGGCCGTCGACCGTGATCACCATCCCGTCCCGCAGCCGCCTCGTCCCGCCTTCGACGGAGATGACGGCCGGGATGCCCAACTCGCGACAGACCACGACGGCGTGGCTGTTGAGCGCGCCCACGTCCACCACGGCCGCCCCGGCGACCAGGAACAGCGGGGTCCAGGCCGCGTCCGTGATCGGCGCGACCAGCACCTCTCCCGGCTCCAGCGCCTCGCACGAGGCCGGGTCGGTGACCACCCGCACCCTGCCGGTGTACGTGCCGTGGCTGCCGCCCACACCGCTGAGCACATCACCCTCGACCGCGGCCTCGGTGCGCTCCTCGGCGCACCGCGGCCAGCTGTCGATCTCGGTCCGGGCGTCGTCGGCGATGAAGAACGGCGGCTCCAGCTCGTGCAGCCCGGCGTACTCCTCCAGCCGCCGCGCGATGACCGGTCCGAACGGCTCCGGGTCGGCGACGTAGTCGTCGAGTTCGGTGTCCAGCAGCATCATCACGTCCCCCGGCTCGGCGAAGCGCCCCGCCTCGACGCCCCGGCGGCCGAGTTCGCGCACCGCCATGCGGATCTCGTTGACGACGGTCACACAGTTCGCCTTGGTGCGCTCGCGGGCCGGGATCCACACCTGGGAGGCGTGCATGCCGGCGTCGAACATCGGCTGCGCGTCCTCGGGCAGCGCGGCCCGGATCTCCCGCGCGGTCCGCTCGCGCCGCTCGGTCAGACGAGCCCGCCGGGCGGCCGGGGAGTCGTCGGCGGAGCTGTGCCGGATCCGGTCGACCAGCGCCAGTGCCTGGACCGGCGCCGCCTCCCACGACAGCGCGTGGATGTCCCACTCGTTGGGGCCGCGGTCGCCGGACGTGGCCAGGAACTCCTCGAACGCGTCACGGAACGCCTTCACGTCCCCGATCGCCCCGTCGAGCGCCCGTTCCACGGCGGCCGGACCCTCGTCGAACAGCGCGGTCAGCTCCGCCGAGGTCGCCACCTGGCGGGACAGGGTCCACAGCCCGTCCGAGGGGGAGGCCGAGTCGACGTCGCCGAGACCGCCGATGAGGTCCAGCATCGCGTCGGAGCGGTCCACGCTCGCGCACAGCGGTCCGAGGATCGCCGGTCCCACGGACGCGGGCAGCGACGACTCGACGTGCCGCTGGAACGTCGTCTCCACGTCGTCCAGCAGGGAGCGTGCGTGCGCCACCAACTCGGCGTCCGACAACCGGGCCAGGTCCGGCCGGTCGCGGCGCAGACGGCGCAACCGCTCCCGGTCGGCGTCGGCCTCGGGGAAGTTGGACAGGCCCAGCATCCGCTGGAGCGTGCCGCCGGCCTTGGCGGTCAGTTCACCGTCCTGGTCGTCGGGGTGCGCCACGTACACCGGAGTGTCGGAGCGCTGGCCGACGAACGCGGCGTCGATCTGGTCCGCCGTCTGCCCCATACGGATGCCGAACAGCCGCATGTGGGACAGGTTGAGGTAGAAGTAGCCGCCGAACATTCCGACGAACGGCGGTCGAGGGCCGGCCACCTCCTCCTCGCGGTAGATGCCGAAGCCGACGAAGCCCTTGCGCCAGCCGTGCAGGCCGCGCCCCCAGACCAGGGTCCAACCCAGCGGGCTGGCCGGCTCCGGCAGGGTCTCGCCCGCGTTGGCCCGGGTGTAGTGCGGCAGCCGCTCACTGCGCTGCCAGTCCGTGATCCAGCTCTTCATGCCCGAAGGTCTCCCGCCGTCCGTCCCCGTGCCTACCACTGCGCCGTACCGCCGTCGACGCTGATCAGCGTGCCCGTGATACCGGCGCCGACGTCGCTCGCGAGCAGCGAGGCGACCGCGGCGATCTGTTCCACGGTGGTGATCTCCTTGGTGGCGGCGTGCTCGGCGAACCGGCCCAGCCACTCCTCGTAGGAGATGCCCTCGGCCTCGGCCGCGGCCGGCCCGGCGGCGCGCATCAGGTCGGTGTCGACGGCGCCGGGGCAGATGGCGTTGCAGGTGATGCCCTGGGTGCCGTACTCGAAGGCGGTCGCCTTGGTCAGTCCGTGGATCGCGTGCTTGTTGGTGATGTAGTGGCTGATCGCGGGCTTGTTGGCCTGCTTGCCCTCGACGGAGGAGATGTTGATGATCCGTCCCCAGCCGCCCTCCAGCATTTTCGGCAGCGCGCGCCGGGTGCCGTAGAAGTAGGCGTTGAGGTTCAGCTTGAGGGCGTCGTGCCAGGCCTCGTCGCTGAGCTGGTGGACCGGGGCGAAGCCGGAGGTGCCGCCGGCGTTGTTGACCCAGATGTCGAGCCGGCCGAAGCGCTCGGCGGCGAAGTCGGCGAGGTTCTCGATGTCCTCCTGGCTGTTGGCGTCACAGGGGTGGAAGACGGCCCGGTCGCCGGCGCCGATCTCCTCCAGGGCCTGCTTGCCCTTGAGTTCGCTGCGGCCGCTGATGACGACCGTGGCGCCGTCGGCCAGGAACTGCTCGGCGATGGCGCGGCCGATGCTGCGCGTGCTGCCCGTGATCACCGCGACACGTCCGTCGAGGCTGCCCGAAGCCACCATGGTGTTCTCCCGCGAGTGTTGTTGGTTCGTCACCTGGCGGCTCTGTCGGCTGGGATGCCTTCGGCGTGTGTGTCCAGGCGCTGGTGGATGGTGCGGTGGAAATGCTGGAGTCCGGGCTCGTTGCGTCCGAAGACGAAGTCGGTCCCGTCGAGGGCGGCGAGGCCCTGCTGGACTCCGTAGGTGGTCGCGTAGTCCTCGTCGCGGACCACCTCGTGGAACCATTCGCCGAACCGGTCGGCGGCCTGGCGCTCCTCCTCGGTGACCGCCGGTTCCCGCAGCAGGATGATCTGCTGGGTCACCGACTCGGTGGCCGTCCGGGGGAGCACCAGGGAGACGGCGATCTTCTGCCGCCAGCCGCCGGCGATCGCCAGTCCGGGGAAGAGCCAGTAGATGGGGCCGACGCATTCCCCCGGGTCGCGCTGGTCCGGGGGCAGCTCGACCGCCTGCGCGATGGGACGCAGGGCCGGTGCGATGCGCTGGTGGGGGCCCCAGGTGTCGTGGGCCATCATGTTGGAGAGGTTCGTCTCGAACACCGTCTTGGGGTGCAGCGAGGCGAAGTGGTACGTCTCCAGGTACCCGTCGAGGGTGACCTTCCAGTTGGGGCTGGTCAGTTCGCCGGTGGAGTAGTGGTGGCACTCCGCCAGCCGCAGCCCCTCCAGCAGGGGCAGCAGATCACCCAGCCAGTCGTCCAGGTCGGGCTCGGCGGCCGGGTCCAGCGAGACGAACACGATGCCCGCCCGCTCGCCGGCCGGCAGCCTGATCAGGCCGCGGCCCTCGCGCGGGACCTCGCCGAAGGTCTTCTCGGCGTACACGCCCCGCAGCTCACCGGCCAGGTCGTAGGACCAGGAGTGGTACGGGCAGGTGAGCCGCCTCGACACCCCGCAGCCGGGTTCCACGAGCTTGGCCCCCCGGTGCCGGCAGGCGTTGATCATCGCGTGCACGGCGCCCTGCCGGTCACGGGTGATCAGCACGGGGATGCCGAGCACGTCGATCGCCTTGTAGGTGTTCGGCCCGGGAAGCTCGCAGGACATCGCGAGCGGCAGCGGGACACTCCGGTGGACGGCGTCCGTCTCCCGTCGCCAGCGGTCGGCGTCGAGATAGTTGGCGACCGGCTCCGTCCACTGGCCGTCCGCCTCGTGCGTCGTGCTGTCGCGGTAGTGCGTCAGCACGCGTTCGACGAGCTCGGCGGCCTCCCGCCGCATCGTCACGGACGCGGCGTCGGTGGACCGGTCCCGGCTGATCCACGAGGAGTACTCGGGGGTCGCGGGGGCCGGGGGCGGCTCGCGCCCGGCGTCCGTCTCCCGAAGCTCCGGTGAACTGGTCTGGACCACGATGTCCTCACAATCCCTCCCAGCCGCGAGCCGGTGACCGGCTTCGGAATGCGACAGCTGGGTTGTGTCCGAAACGACAACAGGACTTAGTGTGGTCTGTCAATAGAAAGTGGAGAAGTCGAGGCTCGGTGTCCCGTGGGGGTGCGTGTGGTGGTGATGACGCGGCCGTTCGAGGTGGGCGTGGTGGTACGGGACTTGGCGGTGATGGAGCGTTTCTACCGCGACGTGATCGGTTGTCGCGCGGTGCGCCGCTCGCGTGTGCCGGAGTCCGTCGGCGGACCGGCCGGGCTGGGCGGCGAGCTGGTCGTCGTCTGGCTCCAGGTGCCCTCCGGGGGGTGCGTCAAATTGCTTCTTCCCTCGTCGCCCGTGGCGCCGACGCCCGAGGCGCTCGGTCCGGCCGGGCGCATGGGGCTGTCGTATCTGACCTTCCACTTCGACGACATGGGGCCGGTGGTGGCGGCGCTGACGGCCGCGGGCGCCCGGCCGCTGTCGGACCCGGTCGTCGTCCCGGCGCGGGGGCGGCGCGTCAGCTTCTGGTCGGACCCGGAGGGCAACGTCGTCGAGCTCGTGGACGCCTGCGGGCAAGAGCCCGGTACTGGGCGTAGTAATTAGAGACGCTGTTCAGTAAGGTGCCCCGTGTTGGTTACTGTAGACCGGCACAAGTAAGTCCGATTGCTTGGCAACCTCCCTCGGGCGAAGGGGCGGACGATGGCTCAACGAGCGTCGACGGCGTCAGAAGAATCCGCGCAGGTCATCAAGGATGTGTCCGCGCAGGTCATCAAGGATCTGCATGAGCGCATGGTGCGCATCCGGCTGTTCGAGACCGAGGCGGGCAAACTCATGGAGGCGGGCAAACTGCCCGGCTTCCTGCACCTCTACGTCGGCCAGGAAGCCGTGGCCGCCGGCGTGATGGCCGCCCTGCGCGACGACGACCAGATCACCTCCACCCACCGCGGCCACGGGCACGCCGTCGCCAAGGGCGTAGGCCTGCGGGAGATGTACGCCGAGCTGTACGGCCGCGTCACCGGCGCCTGTCTCGGCCGCGGCGGAAGCATGCACATCAACGACGTCACCCGCGGCATGCTCGGCGCCAACGGCATCGTCGGAGCGGGCGTCCCGATCGCGGTGGGCGCCGCCTTCGCCGCCCGGTACAAGGGCGAGGACAGCGTCGCCGTCACCTTCTTCGGCGACGGCGCCACCAACATCGGCGCCTTCCACGAGGGCGCCAACATGGCCGCCATCCTCGACCTGCCCGTCGTCTTCGTCTGCGAGAACAACGGCTACGCCGAATTCACGCCACAGTCCAAGCACATGCTGCTCACCGACGTGGCCGACCGGGCCGCCGCCTACGGCATGCCCAGCGTGATCGTCGACGGCATGGACGCGGTCGCCGTCCACCGCGCCGCCGTAGAAGCCGTCGAACGGGCCCGGTCCGGCGGAGGCCCGATGATGATCGAGGCCAAGACCTACCGCTTCTTCGACCACCAGGGCGTCAAGGGACTGCGCCACCCCTACCGCTCGGACGACGAGGTCGCCGAGTGGAAGGCCCGCGACCCGATCGACCTGATCGAGGCCCGGGCCGTCGCCGACGGCACCGCCACCCGCGCGGAGCTGGACGACACCTGGCAACGCACCCGCGACGAGATCGCCGAGGCCATCGCGTACGCCGAGTCGAGCCCGCTGCCCGACACCGCCGACCTGCTGCTCAACGTCTACTCGGGATGACCGCCATGACCACCCTCACCGAAGCACAGGCCGTCGCCCCGAACAGCACGGCCCGCAAACTCTCCTACGTCAAGGCCTTCAACGAAGGACTCGCCCAGGCCATGCGCGAGGACGAGAACGTCTTCGTCGCCGGCGAGGACGTGGCCGGCTACGGCGGCGTCTTCCGCATGTTCGACAACCTGCTCGACGAGTTCGGCCCCCGCCGCATGATCGACACCCCGATCTCCGAAGCCGCCCTCGTCGGTCTCGGAGTGGGCGCCGCCGCGCGCGGGCTGCGCCCGGTCGTCGACCTGATGTTCATGGACTTCATCGGCGTCTGCCTCGACCAGATCGTCAACCAGGCCGCCAAGATGAAGTACATGTTCGGCGGCTCCGTCTCCGTGCCGCTCACCATCACCACCGCCTCCGGGGCGGGCCTCGGCGCCGCCGCACAGCACAGCCAGAGCCTGGAGGCCTGGCTCGCCCATGTGCCCGGCCTCAAGGTGGTGATGCCGAGCGACGCGTACACCGCCAAGGGCCTGACCGTCTCCGCCATCCGCGACGACAACCCGGTCGTCGTCATGCTCAACAAGGTCCTCCTCGGCAGCTCCTGCGAGGTGCCCGAGGAGATCTACGGCATCCCGCTCGGCCAGGCGCACACTGCCCGGCAGGGCTCCGACGTCACCGTGATCGCCCTGGGCCGGATGGTGGGGGAGGCCCTCGCGGCGGCCGACGAACTCGCCGCCGAGGGGGTGGAGATCGAGGTGATCGACCCCCGCACGGTGCAGCCCCTGGACACCGAGACCATGTTCGCCTCCGTCCGCCGCACCAACCGCGTGCTCGTGGTGCACGAGGCCGTCACCTTCGGCGGGCTCGGCGCGGAGATCGCCGCCCAGATCCAGGACGCCGCCTTCGACTACCTGGACGCCCCCGTACTGCGCATCGGCGCCCCCTTCTCCCCGGTGCCCTTCTCCCCGGTCCTGGAGAAGGCCTACGTTCCCGATCGCGACCGGATCGCCCAGGGCTGCCGGCGCCTCCTCGAAAGGTCGTGACCGACGTGGCGGTCGAGGTTCTGCTGCCGAAGATCGGCCTGACCATGCAGGAAGGCACGATCGACGAATGGCTCGTGCCCACCGGCACCGCCGTCGCCGAGGGCGACGCGCTGCTGCGGCTGGCCACCGACAAGGTCGACGTGGATGTCGAGGCGGAGGCCGGGGGACTGTTCCACCCGGTGGTCCCGGCCGGGGCCACGGTCCCCGCCGGGGCCCTCATCGGCTGGCTGCTGGCCGAGGGCGAGCAGCCGCCGGACCCGGCCGGTACGCCGATGCCGGCCGGGTCCGGGTCGGGGGCCGGGCCCGGTGATACGGCCCGGGCGACGACGTCTGTCGTCTCCGGGAGCAGCGGTACGGCCGCGCCCGCCCTCAACGGCCAGTCCACCAACGGCCAGTCCGCCACCCTCGGGGACGGGGGCCGGCTCCTGGCCTCACCGAACGCCCGACGGGTGGCGTCCGGGGCCGACGTCGACCTCACCGCCGTACGCGGCACCGGACCCGGCGGCCGGATCGTCTCCGAGGACGTGGAGGAGTTCCTCGCCGCTGCCGCTGCCACCGCCTCTCCGGCGGTGGCCCAGGCGCCGCCCACTGTCCTGTCGGCCGACCCCGTCCTCCCCGTCTCGCCGCTGGTCCGCCGACTGGCGAAGGAGCGGGGGATCGAGCTGTCGGAGGTGAACGGCACCGGGCCCGGCGGCCGGATCCGCAGGTCCGACCTCGACGCGCTCGGCCCGGCGCTGGAGCCGGCGCCCTCCCGCCGCAACGCCGTACCCCGACCGGGAGACGTGCTCCCGCTGACCGGGATGCGCGGCACCATCGCCCGCCGGATGCACGCCAGCCTCCAGGAGATGGCGCAGCTGACGCACGGGTACGAGGTGCGGATGGACGCCGTGGTGACCCTGCGGGACCGGCTCAAGGAGGAGTGGGCCGACAGCGGACTCCCGGTACCCAGCCTCAACGACTTCCTGCTGAAGGCCGCCGCCCTGGCCCTGCGCGAGCACCCGCTGCTCAACGCGACGGTGCGCGAGGACGGCGTCCATCTCCTCGACGACATCCACCTGGGGTTCGCCGTGGCCGTTCCGGGCGGTCTGATGGTCCCGGTCATCGAGGACGCGGTGGCGCTGCCGCTGCCCGAGATCGCCCGCCGGTCGAGGGCCCTGGCCGGGGCCGCGCGCGAGGGGCGGATCTCCCCGGCCCAGCTGGAGGGCGCCACCTTCACCGTCACCTCGCTGGGCGGCTACGGCGTCGACTTCTTCACGCCGGTGATCAACCCCGGCAACGTCGCGATCCTCGGGGTGGGCCGACTCAGGGACGGCGTCGAGTGGAGCGACGACCGGCCGCTGCGGACACGGGTGCTCACCCTGAGCCTCACCTTCGACCACCGCGCCGTCGACGGGGCACCGGCGGCCGAGTACCTGCGCACGGTCGCGGAGCTGCTGAGCAAGCCCCTGCGTCTGCTGGTGTGACCAGGGGGACCGGTTCGATGGCCGTCTGCCGGTGTGACCCGGTCGACGGCCATCCGGTCGCCCGCTACCCCGTCGCCCGGCTACCCGGCCACCGCCGGGTCGGCGATCCGCTCGGCGAGCCGGTCGACCTCGCGGACGAACGAGCGGTGCCCGAGCGACCGGTACACGTCGTCGCCCCGGACCTGGGAGATGGCCGCGGTCTCCAGCAGCGCCAGCAGACCCAGGCCGATCACGGCCGCCTCCGCCTCGGTGACCGACTCGCGGGCCTTGTGGATCAGCCCCACCAGTTCGGCCAGCAGGTCCGTACGGCTTTCCAGGCGCAGCGCCTCCGCCTCCTGGCTCATGCCGGCCGACGACACGAAGAACACGGTGGCGGCGGACCGGTGTTCGCCCAGCCAGGCCAGCAGGGTGGTGACCGCCGGCCCGATGCCGGAGCCGGGCTCGTGCGCCTCGGTGAGCGTCCGCAACTGTTCGCGCAGCGCCCCGGCGAACACCCGCATGCCCTCCGCCAGGACCTGGTCCTTGGAGGAGAAGTGGTAGTACACCGCCGCCGACGTCATCTCCGCGCGGGCGGCGATGTCGGCCACCGTCACCTCGTCCGGCGGCTGCGTGGCGAACAGTTCCGTGGCGGCCTCGATCACCCACTGCTTGCGCGACGGACGGTGAGCGGCGCGGGCCTTGGATGTCGTCATGATGTCAAGTATGCCGGGACATCCGTACCCTGGCTGCACTGACGTAGCAGGAATTACGCCGTCGGCCGGTCGGAGTTACTGGATAGCATGGTCAGTACACAGGGCTCGCGGACGCGGGTCCGCGGCAGTCGCCAGGGGAGCATGATGGCCACCACGAAGAACGGCAAGCAGCCTGCCCACCGCCCCTCGCGACGGCAGCACATCATCACCGCCGCCGTCCGGGTCTTCGGCCGCAACGGCTTCGCGGAGACCAGCATCCAGGACATCGCGGCCGAGGCCCAGGTGGTGCCCACGGCCGTCTACTACCACTTCGACGGCAAGGAGGAGCTGCTCGAACTCGCCATGCGGCGGGTTTTCGACCAGCTGAACGCGGTCGTGGAGGCGGCCCGGCCGGAGTCCGAGCCGGGTGACGCGGAGGGCCTGCTGCGCGTCATCGACGCCGTGTGGGACTGGGTGGAGCAGAACCCGGACGAGGCCCGCCTCTACCAGGTGCAGACGGCCTCCGCCAGCGGCAACGTCAAGGCGCTCCGCGACGAGTTCGAACAGCGGCACATCCAGCGCGGTTACGACTACCTGCCCGAGGGCACCACCCGCAGCCCCCGGGCGGCCAAGGCCCGGCACGCGGCACAGGCGCTCGCCGTCCGCACCCTGATCAGTACGACGATGCTCGTCACGGCACTGCGCGCGGAAGGCGGGCCGCTGTCCCGGATGCCGTCCCGGTCCGTGCTGGAGGCGGTCAGGGAACTGGCGCTGCGCATCGTCGCCGCCGAGCAGGAACCGGCCCAGATTTCGGCCCCTGCCCCTGCCCCGGCTCCCGCCTCATCCCCGTCCCCGGCTCCCGCCCCGTCCGCGGCACGGGCCTGAGAGGGCCCTTCGCGCGCCGCCTCCCGTCACACCGTGAGGACCGAGCAGGCGCTGATCCCGGGAGCCCCGTACACATGGGTGAAGCCCACCCGGGGAGCGCCCGGCACCTGCGCGCCCGGCGCCCGGCCCTGCAACTGCCGTACGACCTCGTGGAACTGGCGCAGCCCCGAGGCGCCGACGGGCTCCCCGCCGGCCAGGCAGCCGCCGTCGGTGTTGACCGGGATACGCCCCGTGGGATCGGTGTCCCCGCGGGCCAGCAGCTCTTCCTGTTCGCCGTGCCCGCACAGGCCGGTCTCCGCCAGGTGGATCAGCTCCGAGCCGCTGTCGGTGTCCTGCAGCTGCGCGACCCGTACGTCTTCGGGCCGTACGCCGGCCGTGCGGAAGGCCGCCTCGGCGGCGTCGACGCTGGGGCTGCGGTGCGGACCCGGCGGCAGCCAGGGCGAGAACACCTCGAACGAGCCGAACCGTCGGGTACGGAAGGCCAACGACGCCAGCCGCACCGGGCGCTCGCACAGGTCGAAGGCGCGGTCGCCGCGCGCCAGCACCAGCGCCGCCGCGCCCTGGCCCGGTGAGCAGAACATGTACTGGGTGAGCGGGGGACTGACCTCGGCGGAGTCCAGGATCTCCCGCTCCGTCAGCGGCTTGCGCCGCCATGCCAGGGGGTGTTGCGAGCCGTTGCGGAAGGCGCGCGCGGCGACCGCCGCGAGCGCCCGCTCCGAGATCCCGTGCTCGTGCAGATACCGCTGGGTCTTCAGGGCGAAGAACTGGGTGGTCAGCATCATGCCGGTCTCGGCGTACCATTCGCCCAGGCCGTAGCGGGCCGCGGAGACGTGGAACGCCCCCCGTTCGTGCTTGTCGAAGCCCACCGCCAGCCCCAGGGACGCCTCGCCCGCGCGGAGCGCGTTGGCCACCGTCAGGACGGTGGAGGCTCCGGTGGCGCAGCCGTTCTGCACATTCACGAACGGCACCCCGGTCAGGCCCAGACGGCCCACCAGTGTGTCGGGCTTGCCGGAGACGTCGGAGCCGCCGACCGCGTAGTCGATGTCCGCCCAGGAGACCCCGGCGTCGGCCAACGCCTCGCGTACCGCACGCTCGGCCATGTCCATCCCGGTGACGTCCTCGTCACGGCCGAAGGGATGCATCCCGCATCCGACCACGTAGACGTCCTCGCTGCGGCTCATCGCTCCCCTTCAGGATCCGGGCGGAACGCGAAGGTCAGGACCTCGGTCCCGTCCTCGTCGTGGTACGCGGGCACCGTGGTGAGCCGCACCGGCAGGCCGATCCGTATCTCCGCGCGGGGAACCGCCAGCCGCGCCTCGACCAGCACCTCACCGAGGTCCACATAGCCGACGTGGTAGGGCCGGTGACCGTCGGCCGGCGGCCGGTACGGCGGTTTCGGCGGGAACGCCTGGAGCGTCCACGACCACACCCGCCCGTTCACCGGCAGCACATGGCCGGCCATGTGCCCGTCCGAGCACCTGGGGCAGGAGTTCTGCCGGGGGAAGACGACGGTGCCGCACGCGGAGCAGCGGGCGCCCACGAGTCGCGGTGGCGCCCCGTCGGCCCTGTCGGCCGCGTCGTCGAACAGCGAGTCGTCGATGAGTCGGGTGGTCATAGCGGTTCCGCCTTCCACGTCACCAGCCCAGCAGTCCGGCCAGCCGTTCCCGGTGATGTGCGGCGCCGCCCAGCAGGACGGCGTCGGACTGGGCGCGCCGGAAGTACAGATGTGCGTCGTGTTCCCAGGTGAAGCCCATACCGCCGTGGAGCTGCACGCACTCGGCGGTGACGGACACGAAGGCCTCGCAGGCCCAGGCCTGGGCCACCGCCGCCGCCTCGGCCAGCGCTTCGCGCGAGTCGGCCGCCCGGACGGCGCGCACCACCGCCGACCGCGCGCCCTCGACCTGGAGCAGCATGTCGGCGCAGGTGTGCTTGACCGCCTGGAAGCCGCCGATCGCCCTGCCGAACTGGGTACGGTCCCGCACATGGGCCACCGTCATGTCCAACGCGGCCTGCGCACCGCCGAGTTGCTCGGCGGCCAGGGCGACCAGGGCCACGTCCAGGGCGCGGGAGACGACCTCCGCCCCCTCGCCCCCGGCGGTCAGCGGCCGGGCCCGGGCACCGGAGAAGGTGACCACCGCCTGGCCCCGGCTGAGGTCCAGGGTGGGCACCCGGCGAACCGTGACTCCCGGCCCGCCCGGGTCGAGGAGGAAGAGGTCGACTCCGTCGGTTCCCGAGGCGGCCACCACGAGGGCCCGGGCGTCGGCGCCGTCCAGCACGAACGGCGCTGTGCCGTCGAGGATCGGGACGCCGCCCTGCCAGGAGACGGCCACCGGCACCGAGCCGGGCCGCCATGTGCCGTCCGCCGCGACGACCGCCAGGGCGTGCACCGTGCCCTCGGCCAGTTCGGCGAGCGCCTTGTCGGCCGTACCGCAACCGGCTAGCACCTGCCCGGCGAGCACGGTGGAGGACAGCAGCGGTACGGGTGCCAGCGTCCTGCCCAACTCCTCGCAGACCACGGCGATCTCGGCGAGACCGCCGATGCCTCCGGCCGGCTCGGGCAGCCCGAGGGCCGCGAGGCCGACCTGCCGGCCGAGGGTGTCCCACAGCTCGGTGTCGATGCCGGAGGAGTGCTCGGGCTGCCGGCGCACCGCTGCGGTGCCTCCGGCGTCCGCGCACACCGACCGTACGGTCTCGCGCAGGTCGTCCAGTTCGGCATCCGACACGGCCGGGCCGTCCGTCAGGGCGCTCGTCATCGTGTGCTCCCGCTCTCGTCTCGCCGCGCGCGCAGGGCACTGTGCGCGGCCGCCATCCGGGCCACCGGCACGCGGTGCGCGGAACAGGACACGTAGTCGAGGCCGAGGCCGTCGCAGAACGCGATCGACTCCGGATCCCCGCCGTGCTCGCCGCACACGCCCAGCTTGATGTCGGGCCGCACGCTCCGGGCCCGCTCGACGGCCAGGGCGATCAGGGCGCCCACACCGTGCGGGTCGAGGCGCGCGAAGGGACTGGCCGTCAGCAGGCCGCGCTCCTGGTAGGTGGCGAGCACCTGGCGCTCGACGTCGTCCCGGGAGAACCCGTAGGTCAGCTGGGTGAGGTCGTTGGTGCCGAAGGAGAAGAACTCGGCGTGCTCGGCGAGTTCGCCGGCCAGCAGCGCGGCCCGCGGGGTCTCGATCATCGTGCCCAGCCGGTAGGGGACCTCCACCCCGGTACGGGCGGCGACCGCCTCGGCGGCCCCGCGTACGTACGCGGCGGCGACGGCCAGTTCCTCCGGCAGGCTGACGAGTGGGATCATCACCTCCAGCGCGGGCCGGACCCCGGTGGCGGCGACATCCGCCCAGGCGGCGAAGAGCGCCTCGGCCTGCGTGGGGTAGAGCCGTTCGTGCAGCAGTGCCAGCCGTACGCCGCGCAGCCCGAGCATCGGGTTGGCCTCCCTCAGCGCGGCGGCCCGCTGTTCCTCGTCCGCGTCCAGGGCCTGGCCGGGGGCGGGCAGGAACTCGTGCAGCGGGGCGTCCAGCAGGCGCACGGTCACCGGGCGGCTGCCGACCGCGGCCAGCAGGGCCCTGAAGTCCTCGTGCTGAGCCTGTCCCAGCGCCACCAGCGCCTCGTCGCGGGCGGCCGGGTCGGCGGCCAGAATCACCCGGCGGACCAGCGGCAGCCGCTCGCCGAGGAACTGGTGCTCCGTACGGCACAGCCCGACCCCCTCCGCGCCGAGCGCGACGGCGGTGTCTACCTCGGCGGCGGTGTCGGCGTTGACCCGCACCCCCAGCCGGCGCATGCCGTCCGCCCGGTCGAGCAGGGTGGACAGCTCGGGCGGCGGTCCGGCGACACTGACGCTCAGCGTTCCCGCGTAGACGGCGCCGGTACGGCCGTCCAGCGAGACGGGGTCGCCCTCGCGCAGCAGCCGCTCCCCGATCCGCACGGTCCCCGCGTCCAGGTCCACGCGCAGCCCCTCGGCGCCGCACACCGCGGGCGTGCCCGCGCCGCGCGCCACCACGGCGGCGTGCGAGGCGATACCGCCGCTGCCGGTCAGGACGGCGACGGAGGCCAGCATGCCCGGGACGTCCGCCGGCGTCGTCTCGTGGGAGACGAGCACGACGTGGGCGCCGTCCGCGCTCAGTTCGAGGGCACGTTCACTGGACAGCACGACCACACCGGTCGCCGCGCCCGGTGAAGCGGGCAGCCCCCTCACCAGCAGCTCCTCGCCTCCAGTGAGCCGGAGTTGAGGGTGGAGCAGCTCCTGCACCTGCGCGGGACTGATCCGCAGTACGGCCTCCTCCGGGGTGAGCGCGCCGTCCCGTGCCAGGTCGGCGGCCAGGCACACCGAGGCCCGTAGCGGCGGCCGTTGCTGCGCGGAGGCCGCCAGCAGAGAGATCTCGTCGTCGCGCACCTCGAAGTCGATCGAGACGGGCGCGCGCAGATGACGTTCGAGGGTGAGCAGGGAGTGCTCCAGCAGAGCCGTTCCGCCCGCGAGCCGCTCCAGGGGCTCACTGGTGTGCGGCGGGGGTGCGCTGCGGCGCACGCCCCGGAAGAACGAGCCCTGCGGGGAGAGGCGGCCGGTCTCGGGGTGGCGGCTGACCGCCGTGCCGTAGCCCGAGTGGTCCGCCGGGCCGATGCGCAGCGCCTGGACGTGCAGGGCGATACCGAGATCGGCGGGCAGTCGCTGCGCCTTGCGGGATCTCCTCGCGCGCGGTGAGTCCCACCGTGCGAGGAGGGCGCGGGCGGCCAGCGCGAGCTGCTGGGCCGGGTCGTCGGGGAAGGGCCGGGAGCCGCGCCGCGCGACCAGGGACAGCAGGGCCTCGACCCGGGCCCGCGGCTCGGGTGTGTCGAGGACGACGTCGTCGAGCATCGCGCCGGGTACGTCGAGGGCGTGCTCGGCGATCATCCGCACAGCGGCGGCCCACACCTCGTGCAGCGCGTCCGCGCGCCCGATGACGGCGGACAGGTCGGCGGCGCCCGAGGGAGTGACGCCGAGACAGGCGAGGTCGGGCGGCAGCCCGGCGATCTCGGTCGGCGCGCTCGCCGACAGACGCAGCAGCAGGGGGCGGCCCGCGTCGCCGATCCGCCGGCCGGAGAGCTGTTCGATGAGGTCGACGGCGGCCCGGGCGGTGCCCGGTTCGCACAGGGACGCGGAGGCGCCGGCCGGGACGGTGAGCCCCGGTACGACCGGCAGCCCGAGGGCCACCAGCCCGTCCATGGCCGCGCCGTGCGCGCCCAGTTCGGCGGCGTCGAGGCCTCTGATCCGTCCCTGCCCGTAGGGCACCAGGACCCGGCCGGGGGCCTCGGAGGGGGCGAGTGGGGCGTCGGTCTGTACGAGGGGGGCGCCGAGCTGTGCGAGCGGGGCCTCGGGCTGTGCGAGCGGGTCGTCGGGCTGTGCGACGGGGCCCGGCTCGCGGTCGGTGACGCTCAACCCCGGCTCCCGGTGACCAGCTCCTCTTCCCGGGCCTCGTCCTCGGCCCGGCTGATCCCCAGAACGAGCAGCAGCTCTTGGTGCAGCCGCATCCACACGGTGTGGTACGACTCGCACAGCGGCGAGGCCAGCCACTGCGGCTCGCCGTCGTCGAAGCGGTCGAGGGCCTCCTCCAGCGCGGTGACGTACTGCCCGCTGCCTTCGAGAACCGGCTCCAGTCTGCGCAGCACCGGCTGGATGGCCTCGTGCACGTCCTCCAGCGACTCGCGCACCCCGGCGTCGTAGACGCTGTCGGAGTGGTCGTTGGGGCTGCCGTCGGGGCGGCACTGCCAGGCCGTGCACACCTCGCGGATCTTCCTGTTGATCGGCAGGAAGGCCTCGTACGCCGCGGTGATCTGCTGCTCCCCCGCCGAACCGGGGGAGATCCGCAGGATCCGCGCGGCGGCGGCCTTGGCACGCTCGGTCGGCAGCACCATCGGTCCCTTGACCATCGCCAGCCCCGCGTCGACCAAGGGGCGGTGCTCGGCCTCGGGCCTGCCGCGCCACATGCCACGCAGAACGAGATCGACGACGGCTTCGGTCAGCGTCTCGTCGAAGGCGTCCGGAAGGTCCACGGCAGCAGATTGCATCGCCACACCTTTTCCCCGGTTCTGTGGTGACCGGTTCCTCGGATCTGTGTTGCCCGGAGGTTACGCTCCGGCGGGCCTGTTAGTGAAGAGGCAATCAAGAAACACTTTCCGGTTCCCTGGGCCGGTCCCGGTTTGCCGCGGTCCGGGCGCGGCCCCGCGCGGCGAGGAACGACGCCATACGCTCCTGCGCCTCCGGCCGCCCCGCCAGGGCCGCGATCTGCCGCGCCTCCTCGGCCAGGTGGGAGGCCAGGCCGGTGCCGTCGCGACCGCGCAGCAGGCCCTTCGCCGCGCGCAGTGCCCCACCCGCCCCGGCGGCCAGCCCGGCGGCCGTGCGGTGCGCCGCCGCGTCCAGCTCCCCGTCCTCCACGGAACGGGAAACCAGACCCGTCTGTTCGGCGTCGTCGCCGGTCAGGGCGCGGTTGGTCAGGATCAAATCCGCCGCCAGCCGGGGGCCGGCCAGGCGGGGCAGGAACCAGGAGGCCCCGCAGTCCGGGGTGAGCCCGACGTCCGTGTATGCCAGCCGGAACCGCGCCGATCGGGCCGCCAGAACGATGTCGCCCACCAGGGCGAGGCCGACACCGCCGCCCGCGGCGGCGCCGCGCACGGCGGTCACCACTGGTACCGGCAGTTCGTGCAGGGTCAGTATCGCGGCGTGCGCGGCGGTCGCCACGGCATGCACATAGGCCCCCGTCTCCTCGCCCAGACCGGCGAAGGCGCGCAGGTCACCGCCCACGCAGAAGGTGCCGCCCGCCGATCGCAGCAGGACCGCGCCACCCGGGTCCGCGGCCACCTCGGCGGTCGCGTCGCGCAGTGCCTCGGCGGTCGCCAGGTCCAGGGCGTTGCCCCGCCCCGGATCGTCCAGCCGCACCTCGACGACTCCGTCGGGGTGGCGGACCACCCGGACCGGCCCGGGGCTCATGGCGTTGCTCACGGAGTTGCTCATGGAGGTGTCTCCTGTCGTCTTCCCGTCGCCGGGTTCTCTCGGCAAGATACTGAAGACGCTATACAGTTTCTAGACGCGACGGGACCCGGTGCCCGTACGCCTTTCAGCGGGAGGTCCCGTGCCCATCCAGTTCGACGTCGATCCGACGATCGCCCAACTTGCCGCGTCCACCTCCGCGTTCGTACGCGAGGTGGTGATACCGGCCGAGCGCGCCTGCGGCGGGTCCGTCCACGACGCCCCCGAGGACCTGCGGCAGACCCTGCAGAAAGGCGCCCGCGAGGCGGGTGTGTTCGCTCCGCACGTGCCCACGCGGTGGGGCGGACACGGCCTCGACCTGCGCGGACAGGCGGTGGTGTTCGAAGCCGCGGGCTACTCGCTGCTCGGGCCCCTGGCGCTGAACTGTGCCGCCCCGGACGAGGGGAACATGCACCTGCTGGAGAAGGTGGCCACGGAGGAGCAGCAGGAGCGCTATCTGCGTCCGCTCGCCGCCGGTGACGTGCGGTCCTGCTTCGCCATGACCGAGCCGGCGCCGGGAGCCGGCGCCGATCCCCGTGCCCTGCGGACCACCGCGACCCGGGTGCCCGGCGGCTGGCGCATCGACGGACACAAGTGGTTCATCAGCGGGGCCAACGGCGCCGGCTTCGCCATCGTCATGGCCCGCACCTCCGGCGAGCCGGGGGACCCCGGCGGCGCCACCATGTTCCTGGTCGACGCCGGTACGCCCGGCATGAACATCGTCCGCGACATCGAGACCCTCGACGAAGGGCTCTTCGCCGGCCACAGCGAGATCGTCTTCGACGGGTGTGTGGTGGGGGACGACCAGGTGCTCGGCGAGGTCGGTCACGGCTTCGCGGGCGCCCAGGTCCGGCTCGGCCCCGCCCGCATGACCCACTGCATGCGCTGGCTGGGCGCCGCCCGCCGCGCCCAGGACGTCGCCCTTGAACGGGCGGGCAGCCGCATGGCGTTCGGCTCCGTCCTCGGGGACCTCGGCATGGTGCAGCAGATGCTGGCCGACTCGGAGATCGACATCGAGGCGAGCCGCGCGCTGATCCTGCGTACCGCGTGGGAGCTGGACACCGGGTCCGCCGGAGCCGCGCAGCTCACCTCGGTGTCCAAGACCTTCGTGGCGGAGGCCGTGAACCGGGTGGTCGACCGCGCCGTGCAGATCTGTGGAGCTCTCGGCATCTCGGCCGCCGACGCCCCACTGGCCCGCCTGCTCAGGGAGGTACGGCCGTTCCGGATCTACGACGGCCCCTCGGAGACACACCGCTTCGCCATCGCCCGCCGCGCGGTGCGCCCGTACCGCCGGCCGAGCACGGGTCCCACCGGCTGACGGCGCCGACGTCACGTACGGGAGGCTCGTCGTGCGGGGGAGCTCCGTTCGGCGTGGTGATTGAGGGGGGCGGCGAGGTCGTCCAGGTCTCGCGCGTGGGCCGGCGAGTTGGTGGGTGGTGTCGTCGAGGCCGGTGCCGGGGATGTGCCGGAGGTGGCACAGGCGTGGACGGCGGAGCGGGCCTGGCGCCCTGTTCACCCTCGCCGCCGATGTCAGCCGGCGAGCCTCACGCCGCCAACAAGGAGAAAACGTACGTGACCCTCGATGACCAGAGCGCTTGGGCCCTGCTCCGGCAACTCGACGACCCCGACCATATGGAGTTCCCCCGCGGCTACGATCACGCCACCGTCCGGGCACGGTTCGACCAGCTCGCAGCCCGCCTGGACCAGCGATTCCAGGGCACCTGCTCCGTTGATCGGTACGTCCAGGACGCAAGCCACCACGGGACGATCACCATCCCGCAGACCGCAACTGTCAGCGGGGAGCACATCACCGTGACCGTCAGCAACTTCGGGAACCTGACAGCCGTGACCTTGGGCAATCCCGGAAGCTACGACGCGGACGAGGAACGCGAACTCTTTCAGGCCCCCGACCGCCACCGGATCGACGGCGCACTCGAAGTACTCGGCTACGTCGCCATCTCGGAACACCTGCTCTGGACGAGATACGACGGCGTCAGCGACCTCGTCTCCTCCTACCCGCCCAAGCATCCCCCGACGTGGTGGACCCGCTTCTTCGACTACCTCTGACCGGCCTCTCGGGCGCCCGCACGTGGAGGAGGGGCGCATGGATCAGCCGTCCAGCTTGATCGTCTTCATGGTGAGGTGGGACTCGAGGCGCAGGACAGCGGGCAGACCGCTGAGCCTGCCCATCACGAAGGCTTCGTAGGCGGCGTGGTCGGCGACGGCGACGCGGAGGAAGTAGTCGGGACGGCCGTACATACGACGGAACTCGATGACTTCCTCGTACGAGGCCACGGTGTCCTCGAAATCCTCGACGGTCTTGCGGTCCTGGGCGAAGATCTCGACATCGATGTGGACTTCCAGCTCGCGCCCCAGAGCCGCGGGATCGATGACGGCCCGGTATCCGGCGATGACGCCGGCCTCTTCCAGCCGCTTGACCCGGCGCAGGCACGGCGGTGGGGTCAGACCGACCCGTTTGGCGAGCTCCACGTTGGTCAGCCGACCGTCCTGGCGTAGATGAAACAGAATTTCGCGATCGACGGCATCGAGGCTGATTTTATTGCTCACGAGCCGATCGTAGCGGCAGTATCGGCAACCATATGAGGCGCGAATCTTCCTAAAATGTCGGCATGCGAATACGGCCCCCCGTTGCCGACCCCTCGTCTCCCTCTCCCTCCCTCTTTCCCGCCCCACCCCCGCCTGCCGCCCGTACGTCGTCCGACGCTCGGTCCGCGTTCGAGGACTCTGCCCCCGTCGGCCTGGGCTTCGTGCCGCTCGGCATCGCCTTCGGGGTGCTCGTCACCCAGTCCGGCATCGACTGGTGGTGGGCGAGCCTGTCCAGCGCGGTCATCTTCGGCGGATCCTTCGAGTTCCTGCTCATCGGGATGGTCACCGCCGCCGCCCCGCTGGCGTCGATCGCCGTGTCCGCGTTCCTGGTGAACGTCCGGCACGTCTTCTACACGCTGTCCTTCCCGCTGCACCAGGTGAAGGGGCGCCTCGGCAAGGCGTACAGCACCTTCGCGCTGTGCGACGAGGCATACGCCCTGACCGCCGGGGAACAGGCCCGCTCCTGGTCCGGTCGGCGCATCCTCTGGCTGCAGTTCTTCCTGCATCTGTACTGGGCGGGTGGTGCCACCGCCGGCGCTCTGCTCGGCTCCCTCATCCCGGACAGCCTCACCGGCCTGGACTTCGCGCTGACCGCCCTGTTCACCGTCCTCGCCCTCGACGCTGTCCGGGACCTGCGCGGCGACCTGCCCACTCCTGTGCTCGCCCTCGTCTGCGCCCTGGCCGCCCGCCTCCTCTTCCCCCACCAGATGCTCCTGGCTTCCTTCGCCCTGTTCACCACCGCTCTCGTGACACGTCGCCTCGCCACAGGCAGGAAGTCCACACATGCCTGACGCTCGCCATGCCGTCGTCGCCGTCCTCGTCACCGCGGCCGTCACCTGGGGCCTGCGCGCCCTGCCCTTCGCGGCTCTCGCCCCGCTGCGCGCCAGCGCCACCGTGCAGTACCTCAGCACCCGTATGCCCGCCGGCGTGATGGTGATCCTCGTCGTCTACTGCCTGCATGACCTGCCGGTCACTCAGTCCCGCGTGCTGGCCCCGTTGGTCGCCCTGACCGTCACCATCGGCCTGCACCTGTGGCGCCGCAACGCCCTTCTGAGCATCCTCGCCGGAACCGCCGTGCACGTGGCCCTGGCCAGTACGGTCTTCGCCCACTGACAGGCATCCGGGCGCGACGCGCTGTACACCCCGCTGCCCGTCCCATGCCCTGGCACCCCAAGAGCGACTCGGCCGTTGACCAGCCCCACGCGGCGCTCAGCCCGTCAGGTGATGCCGGCGTCGCGGGCCAAAAGAGCGGCCTGGACGCGGTTGGTGACGTCCAGTGCCATCAGGATGCGGCTGACGTGGGCCTTGACGGTGCTTTCGCGCATCGCGAGATCGGTGGCGATGTCGGCGTTGGTACCGCCCTTGGCAAGGAGGGCGAGCACGTCGCGTTCGCGGGGGGTGAGCTGGTTCAGGCGGCCTCGGGCCGCGGTGGTCCGTGGTTGGTTGGCGGCGTGGTAGCGGTCGATGAGGCGCCGAGCCGCGGTGGGGTGGAGCATGGCGGAGCCGGCGGCCACGAGGTGGACGGCGCGCAGTATTTCGGCGGGGTCGGTGTCCTTGAGGAGGAATCCGTCGGCTCCGGCGGCGAGGGCGTTGTAGACGTATTCGTCGAGGTCGAAGGTGGTCAGGGTGATGACCTTCGGGGGGTGGGGGAGCGCGCGGAGCCGCGTGATGGCGGTGATGCCGTCCATGTGGGGCATGCGCACGTCGACGAGCGCGACGTCGATGTGGTGGGCGGTGGCCTGTTCGATGGCCTGCAGGCCATCGGCAGCCTGGGCGACGACCTCGATGTTCTCGTCGCTGCCGAGGAGGTCGGCCAGCCCCAGACGGACCAGGGCGTCGTCGTCGACGATCATGGCGCGGATCATGTGGCGGAGCCGTTCTTCTCGATGCCTGCGGGATGGGGGATACGGGCGGCCAGCCGCCAGGCCCCGGCGCCGGCGGGGCCTGCGGTGAGCTCTCCGCCGAGCGCGCTGACGCGTTCGCGTAGCCCGACCAGTCCGTAGCCGGAGCCGGGAGTGTCGGTGCGGGGGGTTCCTGGGGTGTTGCCGACCTCGACGAGGGTGGCCGGTGCGCGGTAGTCGACGCGTACGGTGACCTGGGCTCCGTGGGCGTGCTTGCGGGCGTTGGTCAGCGCTTCCTGGACGAGGCGGTGGACGGCCAGGCGGTGGGTGATGGGAGCCTGTTCGGGAAGTCCGTGGAAGGACAGTTCGACCTGTTGCCCGGCGGCGCGGGCCTCCTCGACCAGTTCCCGTACTTCCCTCATCACGGGCGACAGCTCGGAACCGGTCTGCGTGCCGTCCGGGGTGTGCAGTGCGCCGAGAACGTCACGCAGGTCGGTGAGGGCTTCGACGGACGTGACGCGCAGCAGTCCGAGGCGGTCGGCGACCGGTGCGGGCAGAGCATCCCCTCTGGTGGTCAGCACACCGGTGTGCAGGGCGATCAGGCTCAGCCGGTGGGCCAGCACGTCGTGCATCTCCACGGCGATCCTGGACCGTTCCGCGGCACGGGCCGCTTCTTCACGGAGCTTCGACTCCGTGCGCAGATGCTCGACGTCGGCGGCCAGCGCCTCCAGGAGGCGTCGACGATTCCCCAGCCACAGGCCGACGACCACGGCCAGAGTCGGCAGGAGCACGGTGGAGGCGTAGCTCTGTGACGTCCACAGTGAGGTAGCCGAGTGGCTGAGCAGATTGGCGCCCAGCGCGGCGACGGCGCAACCCACCGCCGCCCGCGCCCTGAGATCCACGGCCAGGCTGAACAGGGCCAGGACCATGAGTGGCAGCAGCGGCCAGCCCCACCAGGCTGTGGCCACGGTGACCAGCAGCGGCGCGACCGGCCATCGCAGTCGGGGCACGAGCAGGGCCGCTCCGCACAGAAGAGCCGCGACGGTGACGGGAACCAAGAAGCTTGCGGCATCGGTCGATGCCGCGTTCAGCAGGGCGGCCAGCACACACACGAGGACCAGGCTCACCCGGCCGAAGGCAGCCCATCTGCGCCCTTTGCTCCTGCTCACTCTGGCAATCCTAGGCAGCACCGATGAGGTTTCCGTCCGACGATCGGCCCCGCCTACCCCCGACTTTCGTAGGGGGACGGGGTCGCACAACGACGGATCCGATGCCAGACACCGGTTCCTAGCGTCGAAACCATGAACGAACGGACCACCTCGCACGACCGTGCACTGGCGCCCCGCCATGCCGAGAGCTTGATGTTCCTGGCTGAAGCGGCCCGCGATCTGCGGACCACCGGGGCGATAGCCCCCAGCGGCAAGGCCCTCGCCCGTGCCCTGACCGAACCGGTGAGAATCCAGGCGCCCCGGCCGCTCTCCGTGCTGGAAGTCGGCGCCGGCACGGGTGCGATCACACGTGCGGTCATCCCGCAGCTGCCCCGCGGCAGTCGTCTGGACATCGTCGAGGCGAACCCGCGCTTCGCCGCTCGGCTGCGCCGCCTCGTCGCCGCCCACCCGCACCTGGCCGACCGGCCCGCACAGGTGACCGTCCACAAGGCGTTCGTCGAGGACCTCGACACCGACGAGCGCTACGACGTGATCATCTCCGGGCTGCCGCTGACCAACTTCGAGCCCGCCCAGGTCGAGCGGATCATGTCGCGCTACTTCGAACTGCTGCACCCCGGCGGCACCTTGACCTACTTCGCCTACCTCGGCACCCGCAAGGCCCGCGCCCTGACCGCCTCACGGGCCGCAGCGCGCCGCCACGCCGCCGTGCACGACCTCATGGCTGCCTACCAGCGCACCTATGCAACCGGCCGCTGGACCGTGTGGGCCAACCTTCCCCCCGCTCACGCCTGGCACCTTCAACTGCCCCTCATCGCTGCGCCGCGGCCACAGGAACCGGCCGGCCTGTGAACGCCCTTTCCGACCTCCTCGGCCACGTCTCCGCGGCGTCGGCCTACACCGTCGTGGCCGGGGCCGTTCTGGCCGAATCGGTCCTGCTGGTCGGCGCCTTCATCCCCACGCTCACCCTGCTGTTGACCGCCGGGGCACTGGCCCGCACCGGCCAGATCAGCCTCCCCGTCGTCATCGCCGTCGCGGCAGGCGCTGTCGTGGCGGGTGACTTCCTCGCCCATCGCACCGGCAGGCTCCTCGGCGAGCAACTGAGGTCGGGCCGAGTAGGCAGCCGTGTTCCCGACACCACCTGGCGGCGGGCCGGGATACTGATGACCCGCCACGGCGGCCGGGCCGTCCTTCTGGCCCGTTTCCTGCCCGTGGTCCGCACTCTCGCCCCCCCACTTCGCCGGCGCCACCCGGCTGCCCTACCGTCGCATCGCCCCGTACAGCGTCGTTGCGGCCCTCCTGTGGGCGACGGCCGAAGTCGGCGTCGGCTATGCTGCGGCCGCATCTCTCGAGCGGATACTCACCTTGGGTGGTCCCGCCCTCGCGACAGTCATCCTGATCGCCCTAGGGGTCACACTCCTGCGGCGTCGCCCACCACACCCCACACGACGCGCAGGCGCAATCCCGCACGGCGACCCCGACTGCCCTGACGGGGCTTCACCGCGCTGATCCGGAACAACGCCTCGTCCACGCCGTTCCCGGCCGATGAAGTCCGAGACACCTGCCGAGGCCATGCCCAGAAGCACGCCCACTACCTTGCCCACGCCAGCGTCCGCCCGGCCCTGAGGACTCCAGGGTTTTCACCTTCCCTTGTTCTCGTTCGGACCCAGATCGGCCCGCATCGCCGTGCGCACGATCTTGAGAGAGTCGAGGTACTCGCGCATTTGATCTTCGCCTTGGGCTTGGATGCGCGTGCCCTCGATGACGAGGTCTCGCAATGCTTTCGCACGCTGGTCGAAGACGAGCGCTGGGGCCAGGACCGACTCAGGAGCCAACACCTCAAGCTCGTAACGCGGGGCGTAGCAGCCCGCGTACGCCGCGCGGGCCCGGTTCGCACGTTCTTCATCCGACAGGTCTGAAGTGTCAGCGAGGATGCGCAGCTGCGCCCGGGTGTGGGCATGGGCGGCCAGGAACCGCCCATACAGGTCCTGCTTCGTCCTGCGCCGCTCGATGCGGTCCTCCCTGCGCTCTCGACGGCGCTCGACAAGGAGCGCGGTGCCAAGGGCGATCACTGCGCCGACAAGAGCCGCGAAGAGGGGGAGCCACGTCATGTCGCGACGATAGAACCGGCAGTAGCGGCGTCCGGGGAGCGCCACGGTCAGCCCCGCATCGGCCCCCAGACACTGCACAGTGCTGAGCAGCGGCTGGGGCCGGTCCCAGGTCGGTTTGTGGAGGCCGTCTGCCGACGCCGTATGCCTCTGCTCGTGACTGTTCCAGGTGGATGTGTCGGCCCGCGAGTCCTACATCGAGCCGGGCAGGTTCGGGGATCGGAGTACGAGCAGGGTGATCTCGCTGGGGGCGAAGACGCGGAACGGCGGGCCCCAGAAGCCGGTGCCGCGGCTGGTGTAGAGGAGGGTGCGGGCGCCGTGGTGGCTGAGGCCGGCGAGGGCCGGCTGGTCGATGCGGACCAGGTGGTGGAAGGGCCAGATCTGGCCGCCGTGGGTGTGGCCGGAGAGCTGGAGGTCGATGCCGGCGGCTGCCGCCCGGTCGATGAACTTCGGCTGGTGGGCCAGGAGCAGAACGGGAAGGTCGGGGTCGGCGCCGTTCAAGGCTCCGGCGAGGTGGGCGCGGTGGCCTGCCAGGCCGGAGGACTCGGCGGTGACGTCGTCCACGCCGGCGACCACGAGAGTGTCGCCTCCGCGTTCGAGCAGCAGATGGCGGTTGCGCAGCGGCTCCCAGCCCAGCTCGTCCATCAGGTCGACCCAGCCCTGGGCCTCGCTGTAGTACTCGTGGTTGCCGGTGACGTAGACACGGGCCCGGGTGGCCCGCACGGTTCCGAGTGGGGCGGCCTGGGCGCGGCGGCGTTCGGCCGTGCCGTCCGCGATGTCGCCGGTGTGGCAGACCAGATCGGCTTCCAGGGTGTTCACCGTCTCGCACACCCGTGCCGACCAGCGAGTGCGATCGAGGGGACCGTAGTGGGTATCGGTGATGAGGGCGACGCGGACGCCGTCCAAACCGGCGCCCAGCCGGGGGAGTTGCACGTCGAGTCGGCGTACACGTGGCACGCGGCGGGCTTCGACGTACCCCCAGGCCAGTAGCACGGCGGTCACGCCGAGGACGGCGAACGTGACGGTGCGAGCCCGGTCCTGACTCTCGCCGACGTCGGCCACGGTCAGGAGGAGCCGCAGGGGCACGCCGAGCAGAATCGACCAGGTGAACAGAACCCAACTGGACCCCAGCAGGGTGTCACCGACGATGGCCGCCCGGTCCTGCTGTCGTCGGCCGTGGCCGCGCGCCATCGCGAGCGGCATGACGACGAGGCCGAGGACGAACAGAGCGGTGCCGCCGAGCGTGACGGGCAGCGGCCAGTGCTGGCCGCTGTGCAGAAGCACCCAGCAGGGCACGGTCCACAGCAGGACGGGCGCGATCAGGGGGATGTAGCGCATCAGGCGGTGCAGTCGGCTCTGCCGCGCGGCTTGCGCTTCGCTGCCGACGGGTCGGGTGCTGCTGGTGTCGGTCACGCTTCCCCTCTCCGACCAGGCTGCCGTCTCGCGCACTGTATCCGGTCGCCCTCGTGCCGACCGACCCGCGTTCACGGGAGCGGCCCCCTGTGACGACCCCTACAAGCTCACGCGGCTGGACGGTGACGCGGTCCTGACGTGGGGAAATGCCTGGCCTGCCAGGGCTGTTGTGGAGAGCGCCTCACCTATATCCTGCGGGGACGATCGTTCGGCTGAAGCCCCGCAGAGCCTCTTGCCGCGTAGGCGACCGCCCTTCACTGCGAGATAGCCGCCACACAGTCACGCGATCCGGCGGGACCGGAGCATTCCTCTCCCGGAACTGACAACCGCGACAGGCGAGTTGGGGCAGGGCCGGTGTGTGCTGACAATGGCTGCATGGCACGGGCCGCGCCACCCGTCCCGGAAGCTGGGCCAGACCTCCACCGATCCACGGCTCCGTGCGGCCGTCGTCGACCGCCGCGCCTTCGGCGGCAACCTGATCCAGTCCGGCGAGCTGAAGCGTAGGACGACGCGGGGCTGAGCACATCAGGCGGCTATCGTCGTCGAATGCCTGAAGCTCCTGAGGAGTTCGACGCCGCGATGGCCACCTGGCAGGAGTGGCAGGACGCCCCCTGGGGCCGACTGCGCTACTCGATCGCTGAGGCGAACCTGCTCCGTCACCTCGACGACCTGGCGGCGCATCGCTGCGGATACTCGACCTCGCCGGCGGCGACGGCGGAGACGCCATCCGCCTCGCGGCCCGCGGGCACCGTGTCACCATCGTTGACCATGCGCCCACCATGCTCGCCGCGGCCACCGAGCGAGCCGTGGCGGAAGGCGTGACGGAGCTGATCACCTGCGTCGAGGCAGACGCGACCGATCTGCTCTCGCCCTTGAGGGCCGGGGGCCTGGTCTCTGTCATGGCGATCAGCCGTCATTCGGCACCCTTGAACATCGCCGTCCGGGAGATGGACCCCGCGGCCGCGCTCGCCGCCGATCAGGCTCGGACGCAGATGTTCAACTCCGCGCTGACGCTCCACACGGCCGACGAGATCATCCCTACCCTGCGAAAGCTCGGATGCCGGGACATCGCCCACTACGGCATCCGCAGCTTCTGCGACTACATCACCGACGACGCACGCAAGCACGAACCGGACTTCTACGCAGACCTCGAACGCCTCGAACTCGCCACCACCGCCCGGCCGCCCTACATGCACACGCATGTGAGCGTGCTCATCGGGTACGCCGCCTCCGACGGCTCTGTAGCCCGGCGTCGCCGTACGACGGGGGAGCTGACCGTGGAGAACATACTGTCCGTGGCCATCGGGGCCGCTATCGGCCTCATTGGGGTGCTGTTCGGGTCGTGGTTCACCGCGCGCCGACAGGACCGTTCGCTGGGCAAGCCCGTGCGGTTCAGGCACCGGAAGTCGACCCTGGACTTGAGGTAGGGCGTCGGGGTGGGTGAGGATCCAGCGCGTGACCACGCGGGGCGATGGCGGCAGGCCGCGTGCTCAGGATCCTTGGGTGATCGTCTTTTCTCGCATCATGTTCTCCAACTCCTCGTCGGACAGCGGGTGCAGTGTGTTCAGCAGGTGGCGCAGGCTGGATTCGTCGAGGGACTGGCTGGAGACCTCGACCTCCGCGCCGCGGTGCTCGCGGATCAGTCTGATGTGGTGGCCGTCGTGGGGGAGAGCACTCGCCACCCGGATCTCGCCGCGTTCGTCCACCGTGCAGGTCACGTCCTTCTGCGCGAGCAGAGCGCATGTCGCTTTCGGCGTGTGCGGCGAGCGAACCGTCAGGTTCACGTATCCGCTCTGGTCCGGCTCGACCGGGCGGTAGTCGACGCTGAACTGGCCGCGCCCCACCACGGCTTGGGAGACCCGCATCCCCGGCGGGGTGTCCGCCACATACAGCAGCTCCGGACGCTCCCGGTACCGCGCGACCTCGGCAGTGTGCCGACTCCGCTCCGCCTGCTCGGGACCGACGAGGCCCCCGTAGACCACGCATGCCGCCAGCACGGCGATCGCCCCCAGCCGCACCCGCCGACCCGGCACGAAGAACGCCGCGGCCACGGCGTACGGCAGGCCGGTCAGCGCGATCCGCATGCCGGCGCTGCCCAGGTCGACCTCCTCGCCGTAGGCGGCCAGGCCGGCCAGGACGCCGAGCGTGCCGAGGACGAACACCAGGACCGCCCAGCCGAATCGACGCGGCGCGGAATCGCACAGCGGCACGACCGTTCGCGCGGGGAGGCCCGCCGTGGCCAGCAGGATCACCGTCAGCGGCACGCCCAGGGCGAAGGCCGACACGGCCGCCCCCGTGCCGCCGCCCCAGCCCGCCATCAGCAGCCCGAATCCGAGTACCGGCATCGCGGCCGCCATCGTCGCCCAGACCAGAAGGAGATGAAGTGCCGTCAGTGCGCCTCTGCCACTCGTCATGTCAGAAGGCTGCCATCCTGTGTTCCGGCGGACATGAGTACTCCTACTCAGTGATTCCCCACCTTCATCGGCGGCGTGCTGGCGGAAGGACTTCCCGCCGCGTCGGCGGCCTTCGGACCCGCCCTACGCCGCCTCCGCCCCGTCCGCTCCGACAGGTAGGGGTCCGGGAGTTACGGAACAGGGACAACTCGGTGCAACCGCCCCCCACCCGTCTGCGTCTCCGCTCCTGCCCAGCGGGAATGCCGGGCCATAGCACGACGGGGAGTGACGAGTGAACCGATCCAGGGGATGGGCGAGACGGGTGTCCCAGTTGGCCGCCGCAGGGCTGGTCGCGGGGCTGGTCGTGGCCTGCGGGCCGAAGGACTCGGCTGCGGGGGAAGCGGCCGTGAACGGGAAGCCGGACAAGACGTCGAAGCCGGCGACCGCCACACCGCCCAAGACGCCCGACGTCCCGCCCAAGACGCCCGACAGTCCTGCGAAGACACCTGGTACCCCCACCACGCCTCCGTCCCCGAAGCCGAGCGGTACGGCAGCCGACGGCGCCAAGGCCCTGACCTGCGAGCAGTTGCGGAACGCGTCTCTGGACGGCGGAGGGCTGGAGGGATACGGCATCCCGGGAGCCGCCCTCAGCGCGGGACGCTGGGAGGGCGGGGACGGTGTCGTGATCGAGTTGCAACCGCAGTGCGCGATCGGTGACATCACCGGAGACAGCGCGCCCGACGCCGTGGGAGCTCTGAAGATCTCGACCGGCGGCACCGGCAAGTTCTACACGCTGGTGACCTGGCGCAACGACGGCGGCACCCCCGTCCCCGCGGCCGCCGCCGAACTCGGCGACCGTACGCCTGTGGTCTCCATCGACTTCCCGTCCGGCGGGGCACCACGACAGGTGACCGTCGTCCACCGGACTCGCGGCGACGACGATCCGGCGGCCGTCGTCACCCTCACCCGTACCGCTGTGTACGAGGTCAGCGAGCCCACCATGGTGGAACTGCACCACAGCGACGCCCCGTACACGCCGTAACCGGCGACAACCTGGACCGGCGGGCACCGCCCAGGGCTGGGTTCCACGAGAGCGACCCCCGGCCAACACCGCTCCGTCCGACAGGCCCAGCAGGAGCTGCGGCACGCAGACGCGCAGACACGCAGACGGTGGCCAGCCGGGCAGGCGACAGCCCGGACGACCGTCACGCGGGTACCAGGGCGAAGGAAGCCCCCTCGTGGTGAGGAGGCTTCAGGGAGTTCGGGCGGCGTGGTATCAGGTCAGCGCAGGCCCAGCCGTCCCCGGGTCGCCAGCAGGATCACCGCTGCCGCCAGCGTCGACGCGATCAGAAGCTGAACGCGAGCGTCGTCCCCATGAAGGCGAGGAGGCGATCGTCATGAGGACCTCACGGGAGTCACTGAAACCCGCACAGTGTCGGACACACTCCCGCCGACATCAACCAGTTTTTTCTTGCCCGGCCCGGCCCAAAGGATGCGAGACGGCCGGGTGCGAGACGGCCGGGGGCATGCCGGTGTCCGCACCGGGGGCCTCGCTCCTTGCTGTACGGCCCCTGCGGCGTCGTACCCCATGGCCGCTTTGGAAGTGCTACTCCCGATCGTCGTCGAAGAGTCCCGCTGTGGCCTGTGGCAAGTCGATGATGTCAGTCAAGGTCCACTGACCGCCGCCTGCCTGGGGATCGCCTCCGTGCGGCGCCTCGGAGTGCTGCGGCCAATGGAGCCGGCGTAGACCTCGATGATGGGGAACTCGTTCGCGCCGTGCAGCTCGTGGACGAAGGCGGCGTGGAAGCGATCGGCGAGTTGGACGGAGACGAGGTCGCCGGGGCGTAGGAATGTGACCGTTCTGGGAATGCGCGGCCGACGGGTCACCGGCGTCGGTGCCGACTGCAGCAATGTCTTGATCGCCGGGGACTGCCTTGCGAACGCGTCGGACAGGACGACATCACAGTTGAGCTCGTCGAACGAGGCGAAGGCTCTCGCGGTGACGGCACCGCTCGCGTCGTGGAACCCGTACTTGTGTAGCAAGGTGGCCAGCGCCACCCACCCGACGTCCTTGGTCGTCGTCGTCGCCGCCGCCGTCGTCGCGTCAGCTGCGTCGAGCAGGCAACGCCAACGGGTAAGGAGCGGTGATCTTCATCGAGCACCCCAGGGCCAGGGCCAGGGCCGGTGACGGGCGAGCAGTCGTTGCCTGCCGGGTCTTGATACACGTCGGACGGAGTCCCGCAGCTCGTTCGTGGCGAAGCACCGAGCAGCAGGAGGTCAGCAGTTCCTCCTGGTCCTCGGCGATCTTCGAGACGGCCTGGGGGAACTCCGCGCCGTACGGCTTCGGGCCTTGGGGTCCAGTACCGGCTTGTGGCGGGCAGCCGGGAAGACCTTGGCGCTGCCTTCCACAGGCCGCCCATCGGCCGCCGCCATCCACGGTCAACTCGGGATCTTTCGCTTCGCCTGCCCTACCCCTACCGAGCCGGAGGCCCGGCTACTCCGTCGTGTCCGCCGCCTTGAGGAGGTCGAAGGCGTGGCTCCGGTGTTCCGCGAAGAGCCGGAGGGCGCGCTCGGTGTCGCGTGACTCCAGGACATCGGCCAGTTCCCGGTGTTCGACCTCGATGTGCTGGGCGTAGTCGTTGTCGCCGAGGCCCATGCGCATCAGCAGGAACAGGTGCACCTGGGAGCGGATTGCTTGCCATGCCTGTTCCAGGCGGCCGTGATGGGCGGCGGCGTAGACAGCGTCGTGGAACTCCAGGTCCAACCGCAGGATCGCGTGATCGTCTTCTGCGTGGGCCATCCGGTCCACGGCTCTCCGGACGGACGCCAGGTCCTCCTCCGAGGCGTGCTCCACGAGGCGCTCGACGGCCAGCTGCTCCAGGGCCCCGCGGAGGCTGTTCAGCTCCTCGGCGTCCTCTGCTGACAGGTTCGTCACCGTGGTCCCTCGGTGCCATTCGCTCTGGACGAGGCCTTCGCGCTCCAGCCTCAGCAGTGCCTCGCGCACCGGACCACGACTGACCTGGAGGGCCGTGGCCAACTCGACCTCGCGCAGCTGGGCTCCGGGTGCGTAGATGCCGGAGAAGATCGCTTCCCGGATTCGGTCTGCGACCTCGTTCGCCATGCCGCGTCGGCGGGCTGGTGCGATGCCCCTCTGGTTACTCACTTCGCTCACCCTTGCTTCTCGATGTAGCAATGTTAACATTCACACATTCACCGTCGCTGCTACTGCTACTCTTCCGAACGGAAGGCAAAAAATCATGACCGTGCACGAACGACCGGTCCCGCCCTTCCACCTGGCCGTGCCGGTCGACGACCTGGCGGCAGCTCGCCGCTTCTACGGCGAGGTCCTGAACTGCAGCCAGGGTCGCAGTTCCGACACCTGGATCGACTGGAACTTCCGTGGCCATCAGCTCGTGACTCACCTGGCGGCGCGTAGCGAGCCGGTCCACAATCCGGTCGACGGCCAGCACGTACCCGTCCCGCACTTCGGCCTCGTCCTGTCCGTCCCCGACTTCCACGCACTCGCCGAACGCCTCCGTGCCGCGGACACCACGTTCGTCATCGAGCCCTATCTGCGTTTCGAGGGGCAGCCCGGCGAGCAGTGGACCATGTTCCTCAGGGACCCGTCGGGTAACGCCCTGGAATTCAAGGCGTTCGCCGACAGCTCGCAGATCTTCGCAGCCTAGCCAGCGTAGCCAGCGTGGCTGCCGGGCTCGGCCCACCGACCGCCCTGCCCACCGCCGGCTGACCCCGCCGGCCGCTCAATCCCACCCATCGAATCGAAACGACGCAGGAGACAACGACATGCGTGTTGCCGCCGCACAGGCCCGGCCGCACTGGCTCGATTCGTCAGCCACGACCAAGAAGGTCCTCGCCTGGCTCGAGAGCGCGGCCGCGCAAGGCGTACAGCTGATCGCGTTCCCCGAGACCTTCCTGTCCGGCTACCCGTCCTGGCTGGAGCACACGGGCGGCGCCCGCTTCAACGACGCTGCACAGAAGCGCGCCTACGCCGCCTACCTGCAGGCTGCGGTCGAGCTCGACGGCCCGGAACTCGCCCAGATCGCCGAAGCCGCACGAGACCTGGGCATCTTCGTGTACCTCGGCACCACGGAACGAGGAGTCGGTACCGCCCGGGGAACCGTGTTCTGCACCCTGGTCGCCATCGACCCCGGCGCAGGCATCGTCAGCGCCCACCGCAAGCTCATGCCCACCCACGAGGAACGACTGGTCTGGGGCCTCGGGGACGGCAATGGGCTGCGCGTGCACAAGGTGGGCCCCACCCTGGTGGGAGGCCTGAACTGCTGGGAGAACTGGATGCCGCAGGCCCGTCACGCCCTTTACGCGCAGGGCGAGGAACTGCACATCAGTGTCTGGCCCGGCAACCCCCACAACACGGCCGACAACAGCACCTGCTTCATCGCCCGCGAGGGGAGGATGTTCCACCTCGCGGCCAACGGTCTGCTCTCCCTGGCCGACGTCCCTGCCGACTTCCCGCTGCGCGCCGAGCTGGAGGAGGTCGGCGTGACCGAGTACTGCCGTGGTGGCTCCGCCGTGGCGGCCCCGGACGGCACCTGGATCGTCGAGCCGGTCGTGGACGAGGAGCGTCTGGTCATCGCCGATCTGGACTTTGCCCGAGTCCGGGAGGAGCGTCAGAACTTCGATCCGACCGGCCACTACAGCCGTCCGGACGTCTTCGCCGTCGAGGTGGACCGTCGGCGCAGGGAGGCTTCGCACTTCCGCGACTGACCGGGGCCAGGGTCAACGACCCTGTCCCGCAGTCGGGGTAGCACTGCGTGGCGATCACCCTAGGAGTCACCGGCGTGGCGGAGTCACCTGCGTGGCCGCCGTCCTGAGGGTGCAGCGTCGCGTGTCCGCCATGGTGCAGTGGGGGCCAGCTTGCAGCAGGTCGCCTCGGTGGCCGTTCGGGCGTCGAAGACGTGGACCTCGCCGTGGCCGCCACGGGTGATGGCGACCCAGTCCACGCCCGGCGAGGCGGCCACGGCGCGGCGTACGGTGTGGTCGGCGTCCACCAGGACCAGCACGTCGCCGTCCGGGTGGATGCGGGAGAACGCGGTGTGGTCCTCGGTGAGGGCCAACCGGAAGGTGTCGGGTTGATCGTGATGTTCATCGCGATGGCACGGTTCGTGTGGCACCCGGGCAAGTGCCAGACCGGGCGGTACTGGCGGCGGGCTTCCTGGGGCGACGAGGGAAGAGTGCAGGGGCTCAGCGGCGCCGGACAGTGCGGCGCGTGAGGACGACGCCGGCTGCTGCGGCGGCCGTCAGCGCGGTGACCAGGGCCGCGCGGCGGGCGGCGGGGGCCGGGATGGGAGGAAGGCCGCATAGCCGGTCGAAGACACTGAGCGGTGGGCCGCTCAGCACGTTGCCGGGCGGGCGCCGCGGCACCCCGGGGTGGGGATGGGTGGGTGCGTCGGCGTGCACCGCCTCCCAGGCGGCAGTCGGCGGTCGCCGAGCGCGTCACGCATGCGGGGCAGTAGCTCGTCCTCCTCATCACGGATGTCCTGGGAGATCAGGGCGAACGCTCGGCGTATCCATTCGGAGCGGCGGGGATCGTCCGGTGACCTCTCGATCTGAGCGACCAGCTCGTTGATCTCCTGACCTTCGGTGCCCGGGTCGTCGCGGTGTTCGGCAGCGAGTTGCACGTATCGGTCGCGAGACCTCCCGTTGAGGCGGAGCACGCGAACCAGCTCGCTCTGGAACACGTGCTGTCGACCGCGGACAACATCGTCGATGACCTGCCCAACACCCTTCCCTGAGTGCGCGACGGAACTTGCAAGTCGACTCCACCATCGTGCGCGCTCACCTCTGTCAGGTTCAGCGTGCTGCGGCAGGGAAGTCCCAAGCCTGCTGGAAACAAGTCAGGCGCGTTGGCACATCCTCCGCTACTCGGTGATACTGTGTAGCGGTACTCGGTAGTACGTAGTACCGCTAGCCGGGGAGGACCCGCGATGGACGACCTGACGGAGATGCTGAAGGGCACGCTCGAAGGGTGCGTGCTCGAAATCATCGGCAGCGAGGAAACCTACGGGTACGCCATCACCCGTCAGCTGAACGAGCTCGGCTTCACCGACGTCGTCGAGGGGACGGTATACACCATCCTGCTGCGACTGGAGAGGAACAAGCTCGTCCAAGTGACGAAACGCCCGTCCGGGGTCGGACCGCCGCGCAAGTTCTACGCGCTCAACGACGCCGGACGCGAAGAGCTCGCGAAGTTCTGGGCGAAATGGCAGTACGTCTCATCACGCATCGACAGGCTCAAGGAAGGCGGGAGATGAACTTCTGGGAGAAGGTCACAGGCAGCGATCTCACCAGGGACGGGAAGGCGTTCGAAGCCCGGGCCGAGGCCCTGCCGGACGATTACCGGGCGGCGTGGGAACAGATCAAAATCCATCTCCTTCCCCATGGGGACTTCACCGGCCGCAACCTCATGCCGATCCTCGACGCCGCCCTGGCGTTGCTCGAAGAAACAGCGGCGGAGGGGCAGAGCGTTCACGAGGTGCTCGGCGACGACATCCAGGGCTTTTGCACGGCGCTGGCTGGTGGGGAAGGGGCTCGAACCTATCGCGACCGGTGGCGCGAGCAGTTGAACAGGAACGTCGCAAGGAAATTGAGCCGGCTGGGAGGCTGACGTGGGCATCCAGGACATCATCGAGGGCAAGAAGCAGTGGCGGGCGCACATGGCCCGGGTCAAGGCACTCCCGCCGGACTACCAGATTGTTTACAAGGAGATGCAGAAGTACCTGTTCAAGGTCGGACCGGTGGACCTGCCTGACGGGCCCCTGCTCCCCGGGATCGTCGACTTCTTCGAGGAAGGCGCCGCCGCGGGCAAGGGGGTCTTGGAACTCATCGGCAATGATGTCGCCGCGTTCTGCGACGACCTCATCAAGGACTCACCCACCTATGCGGACGTCTACCAGGAGTCCATCAGCAGCGAACCCCGTACGGCGGAAAAGTAGCCCCAGCGCTGGCCGTCACTCGGCGGTCACCCGGCGGTCAGTTCCGCGAGTTGTTCGGTCGGGGTGGCATTGCCCGGTCGGCGAGGCGCCGTAGCTCGTGCAAGTCCTCCTGTTCGGCGGCGAGCTCGATCAGTTCGTCGACCGCGCTGTGGTCGCGGTGCTCTGCCCGCTCCCGTAGAGCGGAGAGGGCCGACGGGGTGGTCGGGCCGTGTTCGGCCATCAGGGGCGACCTCTCTGTGTGGGGGCTACTTGCGGGGGTCGGACAGTTGTCCTGAGGTGCGTAGGAACGGGCGCGCGAGAGGGCCGAGACAGGGCGCGTCGGTGTCAGCCGGTGTGGACGCGTGGGCGGCGGGCTCGGTCCGGTTCCGCCTCGCCGGGCTGATGGTCGGCCGCACGCCCGAGTACTTGGGCAAGAAGATCGGCACCCGCGAGATCAAGCTGGCCGCCTGCTACATCCTCATCACCCCGGCCCTGGTCAAGGGCCTCATCGACTGGGTGAAGGCCGCCAAGGCCGCGGTCGTCCAGGACAACTCGGTGCCCGGCTATACGGTCGAGCCGTCCGAGGTGCCCGCCGACGCGGTGACCTCCTCCTGCTCCGGCCTGGACCCGGACATCTCCCCGGCCTACGCCGACCTCCAGGTCTACCGGGTCGCCGAGAAGAACGGCCTGCCCGTCGACCAGGTCCAGAAGCTCGTCGACGACCGCACCCAGAGCCGCACCGTTGGCTTCATCGGCGAGCCCCGCGTCAACGTCCTCGAACTCAACATCGCGCTCAAGGACCTCCTGGCCAGGAGCTGACGGCAACACACGGTCCGTGGAGGGAGTCGGCGGTCCAGTCGGGGGCCGGAAACCGCCGACTCCCGCCTCATGAGCACCGGTCGCACAGCCCTGGCGCTCATGGCCCGACCTACGAACAGGAAGGCGCACACCCATGCAACGGTCGTGGTGACCGACCCCGCCGGCCGTCTGCCGTGCGTCTCCGTGAGGAGTCGATGGCGGGGGAGAGGCCATGTCTCTTTTCAGCCATGCCCCCATAACGCCCCTGCACGGAAAGGTACTTCCGTACAGGGGCATGCACCTGACATCTTGCATCCACCACTCGTTTCGTACGGCCCGGCCGGTGCCACCAGCACCACCGGGCCGTCTCCGGAGGACGCATTGATACCCCACATGTCCAGCCGATCCAGACGCACGCTGGTGCTGGCAACCACGCTCGGCGCCGCCCTCGTGTTCGGCACGCCGGGCGCACTCGCGGGCACGCTCCCCGTCGCCCCCTCCACCGCGCCGGCCGCCAAGGCCGACGCTCCGGCCACCGTGCCCGCTTCACAGAGTGCGACCTGGGTGGCCGGCACGCGTGCCTACCTCGTGATCACCGCCCCCGGTGACAGTTCGGCGGTCCGCTCCGCGATCGAGGCCAACGGCGGCACCGTCTTCTCCGACTTCGAAGCCATCGGCGTGATCGTCGCCCACTCGGCGTCCAGCGGATTCGCCGCCACGATGCGCGGCGTCTCCGGCGTGCAGCAGGTCGGCGCCACGCGCACCTCGGACGTCCCGGCCGATGCCTACAACCCGGCGCTCCCGGCCAACCCGTCCCAGTCCTCGACCCCGGCCGGAGAACCGGTCCGGGCCGACATGAGCCAGATCAAGGCCGACCAGGCCTGGGCCGTGAACCCGGGCTCCGCCTCGGTCAAGGTCGGCATCCTGGACACCGGTGTCGACGACCAGCACCAGGACCTGGCGCCCAACTTCAACGCGGCCGACTCGGTCTCCTGCGCCTACGGCAAGCCCGACACCCGGGCCGGCGCCTGGCGGGACGTCGACACGCACGGCACCCACGTCGCGGGCACCGTCGCCGCGGCCAAGAACGGCAAGGGCGTCGTCGGTGTGGCTCCCGGGGTGAAGATCTCCGCGGTCCGGGTCGCCGAGCCGGGCACCTCCCTCTTCTTCGCCGAGAACACCATCTGCGGCTTCGTCTGGGCCGGTGACCACGGCTTCAACGTCACCAACAACAGCTATTACACAGACCCGTGGCAGTTCAACTGCCCGGACAACATCGACCAGGCCGCCATCATCGAGGGCGTCAAGCGCGCCCAGGAGTACGCCGAGGCCAAGGGCTCCCTCCAGATCGCCGCCGCGGGCAACGAGAACTACGACCTCGCCCACAAGACGACCGACTCAGCGAGCCCGAACGACTCGACGCCGGTCACCCGCACCATCACCAACGCCTGCCTCGACATCCCGACCGAGCTGCCGGGCGTGGTCACGGTCGCGGCCAACGGCACGGGCGTCACCAAGGCCTCGTTCTCCAACTACGGGCAGGGCGTCATCGACGTCGCGGCGCCGGGCAGCAACGTGTACTCCACCGTCCCCGGCGGCGGCTACGGCAGCAAGAGCGGCACCTCGATGGCCAGCCCGCACGTGGCCGGCGTGGCGGCGCTCATCGCCAGCGCCAACCCGGGCATCACCCCGGCGCAGCTCCGCGCCAAGCTGGCCACCCAGGCCAACGACATCGCCTGCCCCTCGGACAGCCGCTGCACGGGCACCACAGCCAACAACGCGTTCTTCGGCGAGGGACAGGTCGACGCCCTCAAGGCCGTCGGGACCACCCCGCCGCCCGGCAAGTACTTCGAGAACCTCGCGGACTTCGCCATCAACGACAACGCGACCGTGGAGAGCCCGATCGCCGTCACCGGCGTGACCGGCAACGCCCCGGCCACCCTCAAGGTGGGCGTGGACATCAAGCACACCTACATCGGTGACCTGAAGGTCGACCTGGTGGCGCCGGACGGCACCGTCTACCCACTGCACAACCGCACCGGCGGCAGCGCCGACAACGTGGCCCAGACCTACACCGTGAACGCCTCCTCGGAGGTCGCGAACGGCACCTGGAAGCTGCGCGTCAACGACAACGCCGCCTCCGACACAGGAAAGATCGACGCCTGGAACCTGACCTTCTAGCGCAGGGCCCGGCAACGCCCGCGTAGAGCACGCACTGGGCGGGCGACAGCTGCCCGCGGCCGCGGACAAGGTGGGCAGCGGTCCGTTCGGCCAGGGCTACGACCTGCTGGGTGGCAGACGGCGTATGGGCCTCGGCGGCGGTGTGCGCCGCGGTCGAGGCCCACATGCCCCGATACGAGGTCGCATCAGCACGCCTCCGACAACTCGTACGACATGCTGCGACGCGGTAGGCACGGGGCGCCGACCTGGCCATGGGGCGCCGTGCACGGCGAAAGAGTGGGCACCGCGGTGCGGTGACCACTCTCGGCGGTATCAAGCACTGATCTCGGCGGTATCAAGCACTGAAAGAACCCTGTCGCCTGCGGCATCCGCCACCCGGGGCCGACAACCGAGCCATGTGGGCGGCGCCCTCCGCGGGGCCCGTGCATCAACGAGGTCGGAGGGCGGGGGCGAGTGTCCCGTGGGCAGCGTCACAGATCGGACAGGATTGCGGGGGGACCTGGCGAAAACGTAGCTTGAACGCCGGACGTGTGTGAAAGGTGCTCCCGGTGGGACGACGTGAGAAGCCGGTCGATCCTGACGCCGGTGCCGTGCAGCGCCTCGCGCACGAACTGCGGCTCCTCCGAGAGAAGGCGGGCAAGCCGCCGTACCGGGAGATGGCCGCGCGGGCGGGCTACTCCATCACCGCGATGTCCCAGGCCGCAGCCGGTGATCAGCTGCCGTCCCTGGCGGTGGTGCGGGCGTACGCCGAAGCGCTGGACGCAGACCCGGACGAGTGGGAGCGCCGCTGGCGGGAGGCGGACGCCGAGGTCCGGGCGCCCATACCGGACGAGAAGCCGCCGTACCGGGGGCTGGCGCGGTTCGAGCCGGACGACAGCGAGCTGTTCTTCGGCCGGGAGACGCTCCTCGCCGAACTGGTGGGGTTGGTGCGCGAGCACCGGTTCGCCGCGGTGTTCGGGCCGTCCGGCAGCGGCAAGTCGTCCCTGCTGCGAGCGGGACTGATTCCGAGGCTGCGGCAGGCGGCGGGGGAGGAGCGGCCCGCGGTGATCCGCGTGCTCGCCCCGGGAGAACTGCCCGCGCGCACGCACGCGCAGGCACTGGTGCCGCGCGATGCCGACGGCGAGACCTGGGTGATCGTCGACCAGTTCGAGGAACTGTTCACGCTGTGCCACGACCGGGCGGAGCGCGACCGGTTCCTCGACCTGCTGCTCGCGGCCCGGCAGCCGGAGAGCGGGCTGCGGGTGGTGGTCGCGGTCCGCGGCGACTTCTACGGCCACTGCTCCGCACACCGTGAGCTGGCCACGGCCGTCAGCCGGGCCAACCTGCTGGTCGGGCCGATGAGCCGGGACGAGCTGCGTGAGGCGATCACCGGCCCGGCCGCCTCCGCCGGACTGAACGTGGAGCGCACCCTCACCGCCCGGATCATCGACGAGGTCGTCGACCAGCCGGGCGCGTTGCCCATGCTCTCCCATGCCTTGCTGGAGACCTGGCGCCGTCGCCGTGGCCGCCTGCTGACCCTGGCGGCGTACAACGAGACGGGCGGAGTACGCGGCGCGATCGCCGCCACCGCCGAGGAGGTGTACAGCCAGGTACCGGCGGAGCAGAGCCGTATCGCGCGACGCATCCTGCTGAGACTGATCGCTCCCGGCGACGGCACGGCGGACACACGCCGCCCGGCGTCCCGCTCCGAGCTGGGCAGCGATGCACAAGACGTGCTGGACCGTCTCGCCGCCGCCCGTCTGGTCACCCTGGACGGCGACACGGTGGAGCTGTCGCACGAGGCGCTGATCAGCGGCTGGCCGCGTCTGGCCGGGTGGATCGAGGAGAGCCGGGAAAGGCTGCGCGCACAGCGCCGACTCGGTGAGGCGGCTCGCGGTTGGGAGGAGTTGGCGCGTGATCCCGGAGCTCTGTACCGGGGCACGAGGCTCACCGGAGCCGCGGAACTGTTCGTCCAGCAGCCGAACGACGACCTCACCCCTCTGGAAAGGGACTTCCTCACGGCCTCCCTCGCCGCTCAGCACGCCGAGCGGGAGGCCGAGACACGCACCGCACGTCGGACGCGTTCTCTGACCATCGCCGTGTCCGTGTTCCTCGTCCTGGCGCTGACCGCCGGCCTGGTCGCCTGGCAGCGCAATGAGGTGAGCCGGGAGGAATCCGCCAAGGCCACGGCTCGCCGCCTGGCCACCGTGGCCGGCAGTCTGCGCTCCACCGATCCGCGCACCGCCGCCCTGCTCGGGGTGGCGGCATGGAAGATGGCCCCGCTCACCGAGTCCCGCTCGGCGCTCCTGGGGTCCCTGGCGCAGACGGAACGCGACGCGTTCACCGACCCTCTGGCGGGAAGGGACGTCCGGCGCTTCCTCTCCGACAGCGGCCGGACGCTGCTCAGCGTGGAGGGCACCACGGTGACCACCCGGAATGTGACCGACCACAAGGTCACGGCCACCTACCGCCTGCCGAGCGGTACGGAGGTGGGCGATGTCGGGCCCGACTCCCGGTTCCTCGACGTCATCGGGCCGGACGGGGGAGGCAGGCTGTGGAACCTGCCGGAGGGCAGATCCGAGGCCGAGCTGGGCAATGCGTCACAGTGGGGCAGCTCGACGGACGGGAGAACATACCTCACCGGACCGCCGGACGGCCCGGGCGCAGCCGCCTTGCACCGGACGGACGACGGCCAGGTCCTGTTCACCACCGACGTCCCGCGCACGCTGTCCTCGGCGGCGATCGGCCCCGGCGGACACTTGCTCGCCCTCTGTCCCGCGGATGGGCCGCTCCAACTGTGGGACACCGTCGGCCGCAAGCGGCTGCCGGGAACCTGGGAGAAGGCGGACAGCACTGTCTGCGGAACTGGTTCCGGTGCGGACGGCGGCCCCCGCCTCCTGCGGTTCAGCGCGGACGGCAGGCGACTGGCCGCCGTCTACGGCACGCGGGCCCTTGTCTGGGACGTCCGCGGCGGACGCACGCTCGCCGACTTCGCCAGTGACGGGAGCACCGGCTTCACGCAGGCAGCGCTCTCCACCGACGGCGAATTCGTGGCCACAGCGGACGACCAGGAACTCGCCGTCTGGCGACTGGCCACAGGCGGGACCCAGGTCTTCCACCGGCCGATGTCCAAGGACGAGGTCACCGGGCTGACATGGGACCGGGGAAAGCCCGGCCTCCTGCGCTACCTCGACGGCGCCACGGTTCACACCCTTGACCTGACCGCCCGTCTCACCCCGCGGTGGCACGGCACACCGACCGACGCGAGCGTGCTCAGCCCGGACGGCACCACCCTGGCCACCGTCACTCGTGCTGGCGCCGACTACCGCTTCGAGCTGCGAGCCACGCGCACGGGCACGGTCCTCGCGCACGCGAAGCTCGGCCCGCTGCCGAGCACCTCCGACGAGGACGTTCCCCTGCTGGCCTTCAGCCCGGACGGCCGCACCCTGGCCCTCGCCGACACCGCGTCCTCGCACGGCTCGTTGCGGCTGCGCTTCACCGTGTGGGACGTACGGACACACCGGATCCGTACGGTCTTCGACACCTCCGGCGCGGCCGACCGCCCTGCCACGGCCCTCGCCCTGGGACCCGGCGGCCGCACCCTGCTGGCCGTCCGCTCCACCGACGGCACCTCCACGACGGAGGTATGGAACACCCGCGACCACCGCCGATCAGGGACCGTGCGTGGCTTCTCCGGGGAGGTACTGACCGGGCGACCGGACGGCGGTCTGCTCGTGAGCTCCGACGATCAATACGTCGATCCAGGGGCCGCAAGGGTCAGTGGACGGGCGCTTGCCGACGGCCGCCAGGTCACCTCGCTCGCTTTCAGCCCCGACGGCACCCAGCTCGCCGTCGGCGATTCCACCGGGCACGTCACCCTGTGGGACGGCGCGATCCGAGACCGCACCGGCGCACTGACCGGCACCTCCGACACGGTCACCCAGGGCGAACCGGAGGCAGTGGGGGCGCTCGCCTTCTCCTCCGACGGCGGCACACTCGCCGTGGGCGGCGCGAACGGGACGCTGAGGCTGTGGGACACCGAGGGACATCAACTTCTCGGGACGGACCTGCCCACGCCCGGCGACGAGATCCACTCCCTTGCCTTCACCGAGGACGGCGGCACGGTCTACGCCAGCGGCCCCCACGTGTCGCTCCTGCGTTTCCCTGTCGACCCGGACCAGGTCGTGGAGACCGTCTGCGCGCGCGCCGGTGGCGGACTGACCGCAGAGCAATGGCGGACCTACGTCCCCGACGCGCCGCACGAGAGCGTCTGCCCCACAAGCGGCTGACGCGTCCGGTAACAAGAACCGGATTTTTCAGAGTGGCGTCGAGGGTCGCTGAAAAACGCCTCTGACCTGGACGCTCGTGACCAGAACGACCGCGGCGCCCGCCGACGGCGTCCGCCCTCCCCTCTCCCAGGTTCTGGTCACACATGCGCACTCACACCCTGCTGCCCTCGCTCCTGCTGCTCGGCACCCTCTCGATCACCACGGCCTGTTCCCCCGGTTCCCCGGAGCCGGCACCCGCCGGCCCGCCACGAGCCGCTGCCGAATCTCCCTCATCCGTGCACAGCGTCGACCCGTCGAAGATCAAGGGCCTGCGGATCGTCAGCAACAGCAGCGAGCAGCGCTCCTGCCCCTTCGCCACCAGCTACCCGGACGTGCCCGGCGCGGAGGCGATGACGGCCGCGATGAAGAAGGACGTGGAGCAGCGCCTGGCCACATTCCGCGAGGGGGCGTGCGGTAACGGCGCAGTCGGCGAGCTCAACGTCAGCCACAGGTTCCTGGTGGCTTCCGGCGATGTACTCGGCGTCCGGCTCACCACACAGGACAGCAGCGGCGCCGGGTCCGGGCTGTCGGCCAGGACGTACTGGTACGACGGTGACGCGGGCGACTACGGCACTGCTCTCGAACTCATCGCCGACGACTCCCGGAACGCCTTCATCTCCACCTTGAAGGACGAACTCAAGGGGCGCGAAGGCTTCGACGCGACCGTCTTCGACGGCACGCTCTCCGACGCTGCCTCCCGCGTGCCCGCTCTGGACAACATGGCCTTCACCGCTGACGGCGGGCTGCAGGTGACCTTCGACAGCGGCGAGGTGGGCGCGCCGCCCGCCGGAACGTTCCTGGTGACCCTCTCCAAGAAGACGGTCACCCCCTGGCTGTCCGCATTCGGCAAGCGTGCCCAGCGGCAGACCACGACCCCCGGCCGTTCGCTCGACCTGGGCGCGCGGAACACCCCCGACCCGGCCGTCCCCACTCACACCGCCTCCGGTGACGACGACACCGACTGCAAGCAGGTCACCTGCATCGCGCTGACCTTCGACGACGGACCGGCGGCTCCCGAGACCGCGACCCTGCTGAACCACCTGGCCCAGTACAAGGCCCGCGCCACCTTCTTCACCACCGGACAGAACGTCGCCGCCCACCCCGACCTGGTTCGCGCCGAGGCCCGCGCCGGACACGAGGTCGGCAATCACTCCTGGAACCACCCCGACCTCACCAAGCTCACCCCCGAGCAGATCGCCTCCCAACTCAACCGCACCAGCGCCGCCATCAAGGCCGCCACCGGCAAGGAGCCCACCCTCTTCCGCCCGCCCTATGGCGCCATCAACTCCACCGTCCGGTCCGCCACCAGGCTTTCCCCCGTCCTGTGGGACGTGGACACCGAGGACTGGAGGTATCCCGACGCCGCCAAGGTCGCCCGGACCGTCATCGACAAGGCGCAGCGCAACAGCGTCGTCCTCATGCACGACATCCACCCCACCTCCGTCGCCGCGGTCCCGCAGATCCTGCGGACCCTCACCGCCCGCGGCTACCACTTCGTCACGGTCAGCCACCTGCGCGCCAGCCTCTGAACCGTCGCGTACGACGTGATCGAGCCCCTGCCGCGAGCGGCCGACGGCGGCCCGAATCCGCTTGTCGGCCACCCAGTTTTCGAACCACCAGATTCCGGCGTGGAGCCGGACACCGAAGGAGTACGCATTGCTGCCCAAGTCAGTCAGGTGGGGGGTGCTCCCCGCCCTCGCAGGTGTGGTGGCCGTCTCGCTCGCCGTACCGGGACCGGTCGCACAGGCCGTCGCCCCCGAAGCAGCGTCGGTGGGGCGGCACACGGGGACAGCCAGAACCGTGACCCTCATCTCCGGCGACCGGGCCATTCTGCGCCCCCAGCCCGGCGGCAAGGCCCCCGCCGTGTCCGTGCTGCCCGGCAAGGGCCGGGAGGACATGGGCTTCCGCCTCGTACGCTCCCTCCGAGCCGGGACACAGCACATCAGCGTGATTCCAGCTGACGCCGAGCACTCCCTGTCCACCGGGAAGTTGGACGCGCGGCTGTTCGACGTCACGGAGCTGATCCGCATCGGTCAGGACGACGCGCGCTCGCGCTCACTGCCGTTGATCGTCATGGAACGGTCCGACAAGGGGGCCGCCCGGTCCGCCCTCACCGCGCACGGAGCCGACCTCGGCCGCACCCTGCGCGCTCTGAACGGCGGCACCCTCACCCAGCCCAAGAAGAACACCGGTGCCCTGTGGCAGTCACTGCTCAAGGGACCGTTGTCCAGCCGTGTCAGCAAGCTCTGGCTGGACGGCAAGGCGAAGGTCCTGGACGACGAGAGCAACAAGATCATCGGAGCCCCCACCGCCTGGAAGTCCGGCCTCAGCGGCAAGAACGTGCTGATCGCCGATCTGGACACCGGCATCGATGCCAACCACCCCGACTTCAAGGGCCGCATCGCCGACTCGAAGGTCTTCATCGGCACCAGCCTCAAGGACGGGTTCGGGCACGGCACCCACACCGCCTCGACCATCGCCGGCACCGGCGCGGCCTCCCGGGGCAAGTACGCGGGCGTCGCGCCGGGCGCCAAACTGCTCATCGGCAAGGTCTGCGACGACAACGGCGCCTGCCCGGACAGCGCGATCATCGCCGGCATGGAGTGGGCCGCGGCCCAGCACGCGGTCGCCGTCAACATGAGCCTCGGCGGCACCGTCACCGACGGAACCGACCCCCTGTCCACCGCCCTGAACCGGCTCACCGCACAGACCGGCACCCTGTTCGTGGTGGCCGCCGGAAACGACGGCGGGCCGACGGGCAACGGCGTGGACGGTACGGTCGGCAGCCCCGGCAGCGCCGACGCCGCGCTCACCGTCGGCAGCACCACCAAGCGCGACACCCTCAGCGACTTCTCCAGCCAGGGCCCCCGACTCGGCGACGCCGCCGTCAAGCCTGACCTGGTGGCACCCGGCGAGGACATCATCGCGGCCCGCGCCGACGGCACCAACATGGATACGCCCACGCCCGACCCGCGCTACGAGCAGGCGTCCGGCACATCCATGGCCACCCCACACGTCACCGGTGCCGTGGCCCTGCTCGCCGAGGCTCACCCCACCTGGAAGGCCGCCGACTTCAAGCGGGCCCTGACCTCCTCGGCGCACGGCCTGAAGAACCTGACCGCCTTCCAACAGGGCTCCGGCCGCCTCGACATCGTGCGCGCCCTGCAGCAGAAGATCCACGCCACCTCCGGCGCCGCCAACCTGGGCCTGTTCGCCTGGCCGCACGCCGGCACCACCGCCACTCGGCAGATCACCTACCGCAACGACGGCGACCAGGCGGTCACTCTCAAGCTCGCCCTGGACACCTACGGCCCGGGCGGCAAGCGGGCCCCGGCCGGCATGTTCTCCCTGGGCGCCACCAGCGTGACCGTCCCCGCGCACGGCACCGCCACCGCGAACGTCACCGGCCGTACCACCAAGGCCCAGATCGGCCGCTACGGCGGCGCCGTCCTCGCCACCGCCCGAGACACCACGGTGCGTACCGCGGTCGGCCTGTTCGCCGAACCGGAACGCCACACACTGACCGTCACCGGCCTCAACCGTGAGGGCAAGCCGGCCGCAGGCGCACTGCTGACAATCGTCGGCCCGCGCACCGGCATCCAGCAGGACATCCGGCTGGGGAGTGACGGCACGTTCCGGCTGCGCCTGCCGGAGGACGACTACACCATCCTCGGCATCGACGACAGCCTGGCCGAGTTCGACGGTTCCGGCACCCGTACCGGGACCCGGACCCTGCTCGCCGCCACCGCTATCCGCACCGACCGGGACCGCACCGTGACACTCGACGGCCGCAAGGCCGGCAAGGTCTCGGCCCGCGTCGACCACCGCGACGCCACGACGATCTCCACCTCGGCCACCCTCGCCCTGGCCGGGGGGCCGGGAATCGACACCTACTCACTCACCGCCGTCGTCGGCAGCAAGGCCACCCTGTACGCCACGCCCACCGCACAGGCCCCGGGCGTCCGCTACGCCGCCTCCGCCACCCTCACGGGCAAGGGCTCGGGCGGCGCCTACCGCTACTCCTTGCGGCAGACACACAACGGCGGCATACCTGCCGACACCAACCCCGTCGTCCACGACCGGCAACTGGCCACCGTGCGTGCCAGTTACGCCTCACAGGGCGGCAAGCGCGTAGCAGCCGTGCGCTCCGATCAGCCCACCAACGAGACGGAGTTGATGCCGTTCATCCCGACACTGCACACCGCACTGCCGAGCCGAGTGACCGAGTACTACTCAGTCGCCCCCGGACTCACCTGGACGCACTACCTCGACCTCTTCGGGACGACGGACAACAGGCCCGACGGCACTCTCCCGGACCATGACGAGACGACCGCGGTCCGTCGCTACCAGGCCGGACGCACGTACACCGTCGACTGGAACCGGGCCCCCGTCGGCCCGGCCGTCTACAGCTCCACCCGCAAGGGCAACGACCTGTCCCTGGACATGACGCCGTATGCCGCCACAGGCACCGGTCAGCGCCTCGACGGCTCCTCCAACTTCGGGGTCGACGGCGAGGTCGTGCTGTCCTCCGGTGGACGGGTCATCGACCGAACCGGCGACCTCTCGAACATCGGCTTCACCGTCCCCAGCGCCGCCAAGCGCCGCTACACGCTGACCACCCGCACCACGCGCACGGCCGACTGGACGGCGCTCGGCACTCGCTCCACGGTTACCTGGGGCTTCACCTCGGCACGGCCTCGCGGCTCGACATCCTCGACGCTGCCGCTGCTGACCGTACGCGCCGGGGGAGGGGTCGACCTCAAGAGCACCGCCCCTGCCGGCCGTACCTTCCGCGTCCCGCTCACCGTGCAGCGCCCCGCGGGTGCCGAACGGTCGGCGGTCACCCGGCTGACCCTCCAGGTCTCGTACGACGACGGCCGCACATGGAAGACCGTCCGCGTCGCCCGCCAAGGCACCACCGGCAACGCCCTGCTCCACCACCCGAGCCGCACCGGCTATGCCTCCCTGCGGATCAGCGCAGCGGACAAGGCAGGCAACACCGTCACCCAGACCGTCATACGGGCCTACCGAATCGCCACAGTGCACTGACCTGCACGACGGCACCCTCGTGGGCACCCTTCACTCCTGGTGAAGGGTGCCTCGGCCTGGCTGTCGCGGGTCAGGACGTCGATGACGGCGCGTAGTGGCGGGCAAGGTCGGTGGCGAGGGCGCGGAGGTGGGCCCTGGCTTCGGTGGGGCCGTGCACGGTGATGGCGCTCCCGAACGGCAGTAGCGCTCGCACGTCCTCCAGGTGCAGGAAGCGGATCGTCACCCTGTGGCCGGTGGCGGATGCCTCATGGTCGTCCCGGACGAGTCGCTGGCCAAAGATCCGTCGCGCTCGCTCGAACTGGGTCTGGTCGATGGTGGCGCTGACCTCTATCGCATGGTTGTGTTCCCACTGATCGACGAGCGCTGCGGCGACGGTGGCCAGGGTCTGGTTCTCGCGGATCCGTCGTGGCTGGTCGACTTCTTTCCACGTAGTGATCCGTTCGAGTCGGTACATCCGTGGCACTTGGGCACAGTCGGCGACGAGGTACCAGATACCGGCCTTGGCGAACAGCCCGTAGGGATCCACGACCAGGTCGCGTGGGCATGACTCGCGTGGGCTGTCGTACTCGATCCGTAGCCGTCGACCTCGCCGCACTGGGCCGATCAGCGTAGCCGGAGTTGTGCCGGAAGCTCGTGTCCGGAGCCAGGGACAGCTGTCCACGTGCACCACGTCGGTGAGCGGCAGAAGCTCATGAACTCGACGTGACTGCGCAGCGCCGATCTTGGAGAGCGCGCGCCGGCTTTCGGCCGATGCGTCGAGCTCCGCACGTTGCTTCTCATCCAGCCCGGTGAGCGAGAGGTGTTCACGCTCGCCCGGCGTGAGGCGCGTGAGGTCGAGCCCGGACCCGGGCAGCATGGTCACGCCGCCGAGGCGGCCCCGGTGTGCGGTCACCGGCAGACCGGCGTCGCGGAGCCAGTTCAGATCGCGGGTGATGGTGCGAAGGGACACCCCGAGCGCCGAGGCAAGTTCCTGTGTGGTCACCGCGTCCCTCGATTCGAGGAGCAGCATCAGGGCGAAAAAGCGGTCTGGCGTCACACCCCGAGTTTTTCAGGGAATTGCGACACGATGCGGCGCATATACCGGTGAGGCTGATGGACGCGTACCTACGAGCTGCCTGTTGGCCGGGGGTGCGCGCACACACCCCCCGATCCAGAAAGATGCCCGCGATGAGTGCCGACCCGACCGACGCCGAATCACCGGTGACATACCAGCCAGGCTCTGCCGAATATGACGAGCACCGTGCCGGCTTCCAGTTGCGGGAGCGTCATCGGCCGGCCCACGTGGTGGCGGCACGCGCCGCCGGTGACGTCGTGGCGGCCGTCCGGCACGCCGCGGAGTCATGTATGCCGATCGCGGTCCAGGCCACGGGACATGGACTCGCCAACCCCCTCGCCGGTGAAGGTGTGTTGGTGTCGACGCGAAGGATGGACGGTGTCGATGTCGACCCCGGTGCCGGCACCGTACGGGTGGGCGCGGGAGCGCGGTGGCGCGATGTGATCGAGGCCGCCGCGCGCTACGACCTGGCACCGCTGTCCGGGAGCATGCCCGGTGTCGGCGCTGTCTCCTACACGCTCGGCGGCGGCATCGGGCTGATGGCTCGTCACTACGGCTTCGCCGCAGACCATGTCACGCGCTTGCAACTGGTCACCGTCGACGGCTCCCTGCTGACGGTCTCGGAACGCGAGGAGCCGGACCTGTTCTGGGCGCTCCGCGGCGGTGGCGGGAGCTTCGGCATCGTGACCGCGCTGGAGATGGCTCTGATGCCGGTCGCCAGGCTGGTCGGGGGCGGTCTGATGTTCGACCTGGGGGAGACGCCGGAGGTGGTCTCCACCTGGTTGCACTGGACGGCGACCATGCCCTCGGAGATGACCTCGGCGATGACCACGCTCGAGGTTTCCAAGCGGCACATGGCCCATGTCCAGATCGCCTACCTGGGTTCGGCTGCGGAGGCAGACGAGTTGGTGGCCCCATTGCGGGCGTTGAAACCCGCGTACGACGGTGTGCAGGAGATCCCGTACCGGCGGTCCGACACGGTCTTCAGCGAGCCGGATCAGCCGCATGCGTATGTCGCCGACAATGTCTTGTTGCGGGCGATCGACGAGGAACGTCTCCGCGACGCCATCGCCGTGTCGGCGCCAGGCCGGTCGGTTAGCTCCATCATCTCGGTTCGTCATCTCGGTGGGGCGCTGTCCACTCCGCCGAGGGTGCCGAACGCGGTCAGCCACCGCGAGGCCATGTACCTGCTGTGTGCGGTGTCCCCGACAACCAGGTCGAACGCGGCAAGTGCGCGGGCTCTGCAGGGCGAAGTGTTGGCCGGCTGGTCCGGGACCGCCGTAGGCAGTTCGCCGAACTTCACTCTCGGACGACCCGACCGACGCGCCGCCGCAGAACTGTTCGACGCCGAGCGTCGTGACCGATTGCTGCAGCTGGCCCGCAAGTACGACCCCGCCGGACTGTTGCACCCCAGCTTCGTCATCGCCTGAGCACAAGCATCGAAGCTTGTTCGCTGTTCCACTCCGGCTGCCGTGGAATCGCCAGAGCTCGGGAGCCGCTGGGCAGCAAGGTTATCGATGTTGACTACTGTTACAAGTCGTCAACCAAGGGGGAAGACATGCCTGTTCGTGCTCTCGTCGTCGATCCGTCCGCACCCGCCGCCGTACGCCTCGCCGAGGTTCCCGACCCCGTGCCCGGACCGGGCCAGGTCCTGGTGGACGTCTCCCACGTCTCCTTGAACTACGGCGACCTCAACGACGCTCGCTCCGGTCGGGTTCCCGTGGGTGCGGTGCTCGGTTCGGACGCAGCCGGAGTGGTCGTTCGGGCTGCCGCCGACGGAACCGGCCCGGCGGTGGGCACTCGGGTGGTGGCCCTGACCTCGGGGGCGTTCGCCGAGCGCGTCGCGATCGATGTGGGTGCGCTTGCCGAGGTGCCCAAGGGCTTGGACCCGGCGAAGGCGGTCGCCCTTCCGGTCGCCGGAGTGGCGGCACTGCGCTCACTGAGGGCCGCCGGGCTCGGGCCGGACAAGAGGGTCTTGGTCACCGGCGCGTCCGGCGGGGTCGGCCGCTTCGCCGTTCAGTTGGCGGCGAGGGCGGGTGCCCACGTGATCGCGTCCGTGGGCTCGACGGCCCGCGGGGAGGGGCTGGTCGGCTTCGGCGCCGACGAGGTATTGGTCGGCCTGGAAGGACTCGAGCGAGCGGTCGACGTGGTCATCGACAGCGTCGGCGGCCCCCAACTGGTGGCGGCATGGAACCTGCTCGCTCCCGGGGGCAGCGTGCAGAGCGTCGGCTGGACTTCCGGGGAGCCGGCGGTCTTTCCCCCGTATGCGACCGTGGGCCCGACCAGGTCGCTGACGTCCTTCGTCATCGAGGGCGATGTCGGCCCGGACCTGACCGTTCTCACTGAGCTGGCTGCTGAGGGGGCCATCACTGTCGAGATCGGCTGGCAGGGATCCTGGGACCGCTTCGCCGAGGCCGCCGAGGCCCTCCGCGGGCGCCGCGTCTCCGGAAAGGCCGTCCTGCAGGTCACGAAGTGAGCGGTGCGCCGGCAGTGCCGCCGCAATCCGTCGCGGACGCGGCGTTCGAGGTGATCCCATGGTGTCGATCACACGCGAGGTCGGTTCAACAGCCGGGAGAGCACGATGGCGCTCTCGGTCCGTTCGACAGGAGCTGTGGCGCGCACGCGTTGAATGGCCTGTTCCAGGTGGTGGATGTCCCTGGCGAGCATGTGGACGACTGCGTCGGCGGCGCCAGAGACGGTACAGGCTTCGACGACCTCGGGGATGCCCTCCAGGGCTCGGCGTAGTTCGGCGGGGGTGGGATTGCCGGTGCAGTAGACCTCGACGAAGGCCTCGGTGTGCCAGGCCAGTGCCTGAGGGTCGATGAGAGCGGTGTAGCCGCGGATCGCGCCTGTGGCCTCCAAACGCCCGAGACGCCGCTTGGCGGCGGGCGCGGACAGCCCGGCCGCCTTGCCGATCTGGGCATACGTGGCACGTGCGTTGTGCAGCACGTAGCGGATGATCGCTTCATCGATGGCGTCCATGACCCCACTCCAGACGTCAGAACCCGCGGCTGGCCCCCGGGGCGGCACGGCGCAAGTATTCGCACTGCGCGGCCAAGTGTCCGCGCACTTCGTCGTCAGCGAGGAGGACGGAGGGCTCGGAGCGTTCGGAACCCTCGAACGCGGCCACACCGGTGATGCCTGCATCATCACGGAACCGACCAGCGGCGCCCTCATGACCGCGAACGCCGGCGCCCTGACTTTCCGTATCGAGGTACCCGGCCGCGCCACCCACGGCAGCACCAGATACGTCGGAGTGAGCGCCGTCGACGCCTACCTGCCCATCCACCGCGCGCTCGCCCGTCTCGAAGCCCGCCGCAACACCGGCGCCGGCCCGCTGATGGCCGACTACCCCATTCCCTACCCGCTGTCCGTGGGTACCGTCCGGGCCGGCGACTGGGCCAGCAGCGTGCCCGACCTGCTGGTGGCCGAGGGACGACTGGGTGTCCGGCTGGGCGAGGATCCGGCCCAGGCGCGCACCGAACTGGAAGTGTGCGTGGCCGAAGCCTGCGCGGACGATCCGTGGCTGCGCTCCCACCCCGCCACGGTGACGTGGCCCGGAGGCCAGTTCGCCAGCGGACAGCTGCCCGCCGGACACCCTCTCGCCGCCCTGGTCGGCGACGCGCACGCCGACGTCACCGGTGGCCCCCGCCCGCCGGAGCGAGGCGCCCCCTACGGCAGCGACCTCCGGTTGTACTCCGGCGCGGGCATCCCCACGCTGCAGTACGGCCCCGGCGACGTACGCCTCGCGCACGGCCCGCAGGAACAGGTCCGCGTCAGCGAAATAGTCACCGTCACCCGGGCACTGGTGCTCGCCACGCTCCGTGCGGTCGGCACCGAGTAGTACCGCCGCACCGCCCTTTGCCGCCTACTGCAGAAAGGCATGGCCACGGTGATGGCCCTTCGGACGAGGCACTCGACTGTCGCCCGCGGGCCCCGCCACCAGTGACCGCTTCGCTGTCGTGTCGTCCCACGACGTCCAGGTCTGGGACACCTCGACAGGGCGCCGGATCGCACCTCGACGTCTCGGGTGTGTCGACCGCGGTTTTCCGCGCGGACTCGAGGACATCAGGCATGGCGGCTGGCCGCGCTCGGGTCGCCGTCGGCGTCGACGGGCGCCGCGCCGATCCGACCGGCGGTGGCCTGGCTCGGCACGGCGTTCACCGCGGTACCGGACGTGACCGGAAGCTACGCGACGCCCCTGGCGCTTCGGCAGTTGGCCTCGTTGTTGCCCCAGTACTCGCAGACCGTGACGTACACGTAGAACCCGTCGGCGAAGAAGTTCTCGTGGTCCGCGGTGCAGCTGCCGTTGTTGGACGGGTCGCGCAGGATGACCGCCATGTCGCCGCCACGGGGGTCGGTGCCGGTCACGACGGCGACGACACCCCGCTCATTGGAGTCGTTGTCGCAGACCGTGATCTTCTCCATCGACGGATAGCCGGCCAGGTCGGCGTCGAAGAACACCGCGCCGCTGCCACCCGCCGTGTAGAGCCAGCCGACGTTCTGGGGCGGCTCGGCCGCGTTCGCCTGCGTCCCGACACCGAACACCACGGCCAACACCGTGGCGACCACCAGACTGAATCGTCGCACCCACCTCATCGACCATCCCCCTTCCCAGCCCGAGACAAGATCGGCACACCCTACGGAAAACTCCGGCTCCCGTCACCGCCCGCTCGGAAATCTGGCTGGATCTGACGGCCACCCACCGACCGCCCCTGCGCGAGCCCCTCCAGGAGAGCCGCCGTCTCGAAGGCGTGTGGGTACGGAACGAATGGGTGCTCGTGGTGGAAACCGAATACTCGACCGTGTCGTTCGCGGAGTCGTTTTGCCCCTCCGGTGTTGGCGGGGTCGAGCCGACGAACGGCCGAGGACACCGCGCTGTCAGTGCCCCGCCGTAGGGTGGCCAGGTGTGGCCCGAAACCGGCCTCGACCCGCAATTGACCACCCACCGGCCGCGCCGCTGCCGGGAAAGTCCGACAGAGAGCAGATCCCGTCGTGTTCCAGGAGACCCCCATCTTCAGCCGCCTCGTCGACGAGCGCGGCGACGTCCCCGCCCAGGTACGCGGCGAAGCCGAGCGCATACGACGCGACTTGGCCCGCGTCCTGCCTCAGGCGCCCGCATCCTCCTGGAACACACCGCGCAGCACCCAGGGCCCGACGGCTCCCTCCACCGCCCTGTAGGGGCGCGAGGGGCCCAACGTCTGCCGCTCCCCGTCACCCGCCGAACTGCGCCTCACCGCCCTGCGTCCGTCAGGCCCGTGTGGACGGGTGCCGGGGACCACGTGGGAGGCAGTGGCTCAGCCGGATCCCCGGTCACCAGCAGCGGGTAGTGGAAACGCCACCACCGGGCGTGCTCTGTCATCAGGTTCTGGCTCGTACCGAACGGTCTGATCGGTGCCGTGGCCAGGCGGAACCGCTCGTCCAGGGCGTCGAGCTCGGCCTGACGGTGTCGGCGTACCCGTTCGGTCAGGATCGGCCAGGCGTCATGGAGCCAGTCGCGATCGGAGATGTCATGGGAGAACTCCCAGGCCCACATCGTGTCGAAGCCCTCTTCGACGTCCGTCACGAACTCCGCCCACGCCTCCATGCGAGCGTTCAGCGTCAGGACGCCGTGGTAGCGCGTGGACAGCTGCCGCGTAGCGCGATGAACCGACGCGTAATCCTCGGCATCCAGCAACTCAGTCTCCATACCCTGCAGCCTCGCAGGAGCGAGCACCATCGTCACCGACGGGTGTGTGGTGACCTCGCTCTGGATCTGGTCGACTACGAACAGTGGCTGAGGGTCGAGCCCGGATCGGGCACTCGGCTCGTTCCCTCACGGGTCGCGCGGTGGACGCCGTAGCGGGTGGCCGGTTCGTGGCGGCCGGCGTGCGTCGGATTCGGCGCAGCGGACACACGTGGTCGCCGCCGGACGGATCTCCAGGCGCTCGGGCGGGATCGTCATGCCGCAGCCATCGCAGCGTCCGTACTGACCTCGGTCGAGTCGTTCCAGCGCCCGGTCCAGTTCCTTCAGGTGCTCGCGTGCCTGCGCCATGAGGGCGGCCACGTGGGCCCGCTCGAAAGCGGTGGTGCCTCCTTCGGGGTCGTGCTCGTCGTCGACTGCGATCAGTGCATTCGCCGCGACGATCCCGTCGAAGTCGCGGCTCAGCGCGGCCGCCCGGGCGAGGGTCTCGGCGCGGGCGGCCAGGAGGCGCGCGCGGGCGGCCGAGAAGGCGGGCGGCCCGGGGGCGTCGGGGTCGTTGCGGGGTACGTCACCCATGCTGCGAGAACGCCGAAACGCGGCTCACGATTCCCTGTTCAGGACCACCGTCACCCGTTGGCCTGCCGGTGGTCACCGCAGCGGTCGCAGGTCGGTCCTGGCCCCAGGCCGGCCAGTACACGCATGGGTGCCTGTCCGTAGCCGTGTGCATCGTGTGGGACGAACTGTGGTCGCTCATCGAGCCGTTGTCGCCCGGGGAACGAGGCGGCCGGCGTCCGGGACCAGCTGTACCAGCTGCTGCCTCGGGCCCAGGAGCGGGCCCAGCCCCATCGACCGTGCACGCCCAGGCAGGAAGCCCCGCCGCATCACCGGCCGGCCACGGCGGCGAGCCGAGATGCTCTCAGGGCGTCCGGCGCGTCCACTCACCGCCCACCTTCTCCACACCGCCGGACGATCACGGTGGCCCCGCCGGTCAGAGGGGTTCGGGATGGTTGCCGGGCCCGTTGGTGCGGGGGGACAGAGGGGTGGGTGACAGCGTGGTGTCCTCCTCTCCGGGCTCCAGCAGGGTGTTGGCGGCGCCGACGATGAGCGGATCGGGGGTGCCCACCGCCTCGGGATCCTTGCTGGTGTAGTCGATGCGCGACAGCAGACTGCGCATGGTCTCCAGTCGCGCACGACGTTTGTCGTTGCTTTTGACGACGGTCCAGGGGGCGCGTTCGGTGTCGGTGGCGCGGAACATGTCGACCTTGGCCTCGGTGTAGTCGTCCCACCGGTCCAGCGAGGCCAGGTCGGTGGGAGAGAGTTTCCACTGCCGCACCGGGTCGACCTGCCGGATGGCGAATCGGGTGCGCTGTTCGGCGCGGGAGACGGAGAACCAGAACTTCACCAGCAGGATGCCGTCGTCGACGAGCATCCGCTCGAAGGCGGGGCACTGAGCGAGGAACAGCTCGTACTCGTCCTTCGAGCAGTAGCCCATCACACGCTCCACACCGGCCCGGTTGTACCAGGAACGGTCGAAGAAGACGATCTCTCCCGCCGTCGGCAGGTGGGCGACGTATCGCTGGAAGTACCACTGCCCCGTTTCCCGCTCGGTCGGCCTGTCCAGGGCCACCACACGTGCGCCGCGGGGGTTGAGCCGCTCGGTGAGGCGTTGGATCGTGCCGCCCTTGCCCGCCGCGTCGCGCCCCTCGCACACCACGATCACGCGTGCGCCGGTGTCCTTGACCCACCGCTGTAGCTTGAGCAGCTCGATCTGCAGGACGCGCTTGCGCCGCTCGTACGCCTGGCGGCTGACCCTGTGGTCGTACGGATGGTTCTCGCGCCAGGTCCGGAGGGGGCGGCCGGCCCCGTCCAGCAGGACCGGCCGCTCCCGTCGGCTGGTGTCCACGGTCAGCCCGTCCAGGAGCCGGTCGCCCTGTTCAGCGTTCATCACACCACTCCCGAGTGAGCTCTGTACGCGCTGAGGTCAGAGGGGCATGCGGCCACGGGTACGGCGGCCGGCCGAGCCGCTGCGGCCCACGGCGCGGGAACTCGAGCGGAACGGCTTGCTGAAGAGTCGACCAAGGACACCGGGCGCCTTGCCGCCGGCCCGCGCGCCGGCGCCGAGCGAGCGCTGAGTGCCACGTTCGGGATGACGGGACAGACGCGGGACGAGGAAGGCCAGCACGGCCAGGACGACACACACTCCGACAACTGCGGCGATGATCACGAATCGACTCCTTCGATAGGTCGGAAGAACACGAGTGCCCCGTCACACGCCCCACCCACCTATGCAATCGCTTGCATACTCTCGACGTTCCGCGAGGGCGGGAACCTTCGGAACTGCCTGCGCCTGGCCGCGACGCACGCCACCCACACATCCGCGGACGTCGTACGCTCCATGCACGAACTCGGCAGTGCATCAGCGCTCTACGAAGATCAGCCGCCCCAGCGCCGGTTCCGGGACGCGAACGCCGTCCCTTGCGGTGCTGTCCGGTTGGAGTGCGATCGGCAACCGACGTCTACGGCGGCGAGGACGCAGGCCCGCTCCCGCAGTGCTTGTGCGTCCGCCCTACGACAAGACCAGCGCGGCATTCAGCGGCTCTTCGGCGAAGGGGAGCCGGCCGCGGCTGGAGGGAAGCGCACCGAGGTCCGGCGGATGGTGGAGGACGCCACCCGCCGGACCTCGGCGTGTCGTCAGCTCATGCCGCGCTGGAACTGCTGGTTGGTGCCGGTCCCGCAGGTCCACTGAATGAGCCGGGCGCCGTTGGCGGTGGAGGCGTCCTTCACGTCCAGGCACTTGCCGCTGTGCCGGGCGACCAGGTTGTAGTACGGGCCGCCGCCCACGCCGGTGACCGTGCCGGCGGCGGTGTCGAGGGCGATCTGCGGGTACCACGGCATGCTCATGGTGGTCCGGCTGGGGAAGGCCAGCGGCAGCCAGACGTACTGGGAGTCGTTGACGGTGCTGCCCATGGAGTCGCCCCAGCGGTCGCCCATGTACAGGTACGAGGTGCCCTGTGTGCCCTGGACGGGCAGGATGAACGTGGTCTGGGAGCCGTAGCCGGTGTCGTCCCCGATGTCGGCCATCGCGGTCCACGGGCCGGTGATGCTGGTCGCGGTCGCGTACCGCTGCTGGTTGGGCTTCCAGCCGCATGTGCAAGCTGGGTTGGGTCGGATGAACGCGGATCGCACTGCGGTCTCGGCACAGCGGATGCTGTGGATCGTGGCCGCCGGGTTCTGTCTGGTCTCGGCCGTCCTCGTACCGCTCACACTGCCGCTCGGCTGGGACGAGATCGTGTACGCCAGCCGCTTCGGGTCGTACGGTCCCGCGACCCCGTTCAGTGCTCCGCGTACCCGCGGGGTTCCTCTGCTGCTTGCTCCGGTCGCCTCCTGGGGCGACTCGACGGTGCTGCTCCGGGTGTGGCGCTCCTGTTGGCCGGCGGCGCGCTCTGGCTGGGGTTCCGACCCTGGCTGCGGATCCTGCACCGCCCGGCGGCGGTGTGGGTGGCGGCCGGGCTGTACGGCAGCCTGTGGATCACTCTGTTCTACGCCGGTTCCGCGATGCCGAACCACTACTCCGCGATGGGTGCCACGGCCGCGGTGGGCTGTCTCCTCGCGCCGCGTCCCCGATACGCGGGTGTCGCGGCAGGGCTGGCGGTGGTGACCCTGATGCGGCCCAACGACGGTGTGGCCGTCGCCGTGCCGTTGCTCATGGCCGCCGTACTGATGCCCGTGTTGCGTGACCACGGCCGTCTCCGGGGGCGTCTGTCGGCCGTGGTGGCCGGACTCGTGGCGGGTGCGCTGCCCTGGGTCGTCGAGGCCGAGGTGAGGTTCGGCGGGGTGCGGAACCGGCTCGCGGAGGCCGGCGACGTCCAGGGCGGCCTGGGGGCCGCCTTCCTCGTTCCCTACGCCGCGCCGCGCTTCCTGCTGCCGGCCTACGCCCTGCTGGCTCTTCCTGCCGCCGTCGGGCTCCTGGCCGTCATCCACCGGGCCCGCACCCGCCGTTCGCTGCCGACAGCCGCGGTGCTCGCCCTGGCACTTCTCGGGCACTGGGGCCTCCAGGCCGACCTCGTCCACACGCATGCGAGCATCCAGCAGCGGGCCCGCGGAGACTGGGTCCGGATCGCCTCCGTGCTGCGCGAGCACGGGGTGCACCCGCCGTGTGTCCTCGCGGGAAACCGTTCGACGATTCCCATCGCCCACACCGCGGGCTGCACTGTCACGGAGACGGATCCCTCGGCGCACCCCAGTGCGGTAGTCCTTCGCGAGGGCAAGCCACCGCGATGGGCGCGCGACTGGCAACGTTTTCCGGTGCCGGACACCTACAACCCCGGATGGACCGTGGTCGTGCCTCGATGACGGCCGACTGCGCACCTCAGGCCGGTAGGGCGATGCGGCCCCCGAGGCCCCCTGCGGCGGGTCAGCTTCGGGTGGATGCGTAGTTGCCGCATCCGGCTCGCCCCACCGGAGAGATGTCCTGATCCGGAACACGCTTGTGGGCTCCGGATACATCCGGAGCCCACAAGCACGCCGCTGCTTGGCTTACCAGCGATACCAGCGTCCCTTGCGGCCGCTCGCGCCCGCGGAGCGCATGACGAAGCCGAGCAGCCAGACCACCAGCACGATGACGGCGATCCACCACAGTGCCTTCAGCGCGAAGCCCGCGCCGAAGAGGATCAGAGCCAGCAGAAGAACGAGAAGCAGGGGAACCATAGTTATCAACCTCCGTCGCTCCTCGTGCCCGGCGAATGCAAGAACACACGGTCGATTTCCTTGGTTTCTCCATTGCTCTCGCGGGCACTGGACCCAGTTTCTCCACGGCATTCACTTCACCGCCGGATCGGTGGTGCTGTCGGTTCAGTCAAGTCCGGCCGCCACCGACGGCCGCGCCAGTTGTCCGTTGATCCACATCGATAGCGGGTAGACGGGGCGGCATGGTTGAAGTGGTAGAGGCTGGGCTGTGGGGGTTGGTGGCGGGGTCGGCGCTGCTGCTCGGTGCTGCGCTGGGGTACGGGCTGCGCGTGCCGCAGAAGGTGATCGCGACCGTGATGGCCTTCGGGGCCGGGGTGTTGATCTCAGCGGTCTCCTTCGAGCTGGTCGGGGAGGCGTACGACCAGGCAGGGCTCGCTCCCGCAGCCGTCGGCACCCTCATCGGCGCCCTGGCCTACACCGCTGGGAACGTGTGGCTGGCCCGCCGGGGCGCCCGGCACCGCAAACGCTCCGGTCACGAGCACGCAGAAACGCAGCCCTCGGAGGCTCAGCAGGGTGGGTCCGGGATGGCGCTCGCGCTCGGTGCGTTGCTCGACGGCGTGCCGGAGTCGGCGGTTATCGGCGTCAGCCTGCTCGACGGGGGCGCGGTGAGTCTGGTGACCGTGGCCGCGGTGTTCATCAGCAACGTGCCTGAGGGGCTGTCCAGTTCGGCGGGGATGAAGAAAGCCGGCCGCACCAAGGGGTATGTCTTCGGTGTCTGGGCGGCGATCGCCGCCGCGAGTACCGTGTCGGCTGTCCTTGGCTACACGATCGTCGGCTCCTTCTCCCCGGCCGTGATCGCCGCAGTGACCGCGGTGGCGGCGGGGGCGATCCTCGCCATGATCGCCGACACGATGATCCCCGAGGCATTCGAGGACGCTCACTTGGCCATCGGACTGATCACCGTGTGCGGTTTCCTGGTCTCTTTTGCCCTCTCACACACTTGACCGCTTGGGTTCGAAACGGGTGGACCGTGCCGTGGCGCTGTGTGTGGCAGGTGGTGGTGCCACGAGCCTCTGGCCGCCGGGCGCCGCGGGGCCTGGTCCTCGCCCGTTGTGGGAGACGAAGTTCGCCACGTAGAACGCGACGCGGGGAAGCGATCACCCAGAACGCCAGAGCCAGCACGCTGCCCGGCGTGACCCACCTGGCCGGCATACTCGCCCCGCCCTGCGGACCGCTCGCGGGCGGGTTTTGGTCCGCCGGAAGACGTGATGTCGCTGGAGCTCATGAACGTCGCGCCGCCGAGCTTTCAGGCTGTCGCGACGAGGCCGAGGCCGATGCCGATGAACAGCCAGCCGGTCGTCAGCTCCCAGCGGTGGCGGACCTTCGGGCGAGCGAGGAATGCCCGTAGCCGCGCGGCTACGGCGACAAGGGCGAACCAGTAGGCGACACCGATGACGATGTCCAGGGTGCCGAGGAAGAAGATCTGCCGCGATGCCGAGCCGCCGCCGTTGACGAACTGCGGCAGGACGCTGAGAAAGAACAGCGCCGCCTTGGGGTTCAGCACATTGGTGACGAAGCCCTGGGTGAAGCCGGATCGCCGACCGCCGTGGACAGGGCCGTTCCTGGCCGAAGTTCGCGGGCCGGCGACGTCTGCCAGGCCGCCGGCCCTCTCCGGCCCGGCGGCCCGCTCACGGGCGGCCCGTCGCGCGGCCAGCACGGCTCGGACTCCCAAGTGGACGAGGTAGGCCGCGCCCAACAGTTTGATGGTGTCGTAGACTGCCGGTGATCGGGCGGCGATCAGCGACAGTCCGACCGCGGCGGCGAGCATGTGCACGCACAGTCCGGTCTGGGCGCCCAGCGCCGCGGCCCGTCCTCTGGCGGGATGCTCGGTGGCCGCTCTCACCACCACGAGGAAGTCCGGGCCGGGGACCACGTACGCCACCAGTACTACGCCGAGAAAGCCGACGAAGTCGACCGACATCCGTTCTCCGTTTCGTTGGCCCCGCGGCCTGCTCGCCGCGCGTGGATCGTTCGCCCAAGGGTTGGGGTACCCGGATCCGGGTCAGGCCGCGAGGGTCCGCTTGCCGACCACCGAGGCGACGGCCTCATCGAGTACCCCGAGGCTCCGTTCCACCTGCTCGTCCGTCACGGTCAGCGGCGGCAGGACCTTGGTCACCTCGGCGTTGGGCCCGGCCGTCTCCATCAGCAGACCGCCCCGGTACGAGGCGTCACACACCTCGCGGGCAGCGCCCGGACGGCCGAAGGGCAGACCCCGCGCGAGGCCGCGCCCGCGCGGGGCGGGCAGTCCGTACCGGCGGGCGGTGTCGGCCAGTGCGCGGCCCACGCGCTCGCGCCGAATCGGACGGGCAACCGGCACTGCCGGCCCGTTCTGGGCCCGGGACGGCGGCGACGGAGGGCGAGGGGCCGACCGTGTCGGTGACCTTCCTCGCCGACTGGCGGCTGTCCCACCTGCCGGCCGCCGTCACCCGTCCCCGCGGGCCCGCTGCCACAGCTCCCCGGCGGTGGGCCGCTGCCCCCCGACAACCGGCCGCTGCCCTCGGTGGCCCACTACGACCAGCTCCTGCAACGGCCCGCCCGCACGGCCGGCAAGAAGGAAGGATCATGACGCGCAAGCGCGGAGACTCACCGAGGAAGCCGCCACCGCCTCGATCGACCAGGCGTGTCGCATGCTGCGGCTGCCCACCATCCGCCAGCAGTTCAAGGACCAGGCCGACGGCGCTGCCCGCGAGCAGATGTCGTATCGGGCGTGCCTGGCCGAGCTGCTGATGGCAGAGTGCGACGACCGGGCCCGACGCAGGTCCGAGCGCCGCATCAGGGCCGCGGCCTTCCCCCGCGAGAAGAGCCTGCGTGCCTTCGACTTCCAGGCCAAACCTCAACGTCGACCCCGCCACCGTCAACATGCTCGCGACCTGTGAGTGGGGCAAGAAGGGCGAACCGCTCTGCCTGATCGGCGACTCCGGCACCGGCAAGTCCCACCTGCTGATAGCCCTGGGCACCGAGGCCGCCATGCAGGGCTTCAGGGTCCGCTACGTGCTGGCGACCAAGCTCGTCAACGAGCTGGTCGAGGCCGCCGACGAGAAGCAGTTGTCGAAGACGATCGCCCGCTACGGCCGTGTCGATCTTTTATGCATCGACGAACTCGGATATATGGAACTGGACTGCCGCGGAACCGGGTTGCTGTTCCAGGTGCTGACCGAACGCGAGGAGAAGAACAGCGTCGCCATCGCCTCCAACGAGTCGTTTTCCGGGTGGACGAAGACGTTCCCCGACCCGCGACTCTGCGCGGCCATCGTCGACCGGCTCACCTTCAACGGCGCCATCATCCAGACCGGCACCGAGTCCTACCGCCTCGCCCACACCAAGGCCCTGGCCGCGCAGACTGGTGCCGGCTGAGATCCGAGCCGGGTACTTGCGCGGTACTTGCGACCGCGCAAGTCTGTCTCAAGCGCCGGTGACTCCGTCGATCCGCTCACGGATGAGATCGGCATGACCGTTGTGACGTGCGTATTCCTCGATCATGTGCACCATGATCCAACGCAGGGAGACCCCCTGATCGCCAACATGACCCGCTTCCTGTTCGGACAGGCGGCCGGAGTCGTCCAGCGACGCGTCAGCGATCAGCTCACGGCCTCGGGCGACCTCGGCCTGCCAGGCAGCGATCGCTTCGTCGAGCCCACGGTCCGGCCGCAGCGCATAGCCGTCGATGTTGTTCTCCCCGAAGACTGGGGGCACATGTTGACCTGCGAATACACGCTGGAACCAGTTGCGCTCCACCTCAGCCAGGTGCTGAACGAGACCGAGTAGCGTCGTCGATGAAGGTGACACGGCAGCAAGCCGTAACTGATCATCTTTGAGGCCCGAACACTTTAGGGCAAGAGTTGCACGGTGAAAGTCCAGCCATGCCTCCAGCATGGCGCGCTCCTCAGCATGCGCGGGCGGGATAGGCCGTCCATCCGGTGTCGTATTCATCGGCCCACCATGGCAGCAACAGCCGTGGCCCACGACTACCTTCGCTGGCGACGAACACGCACCTTGGCCTCTCCCGCGGCGAGCCAGTGACATCAAAAAGGTGTCCCAGCGCACCAACATCAAACTGCACGCGCGGCTGTGCTCCGGCGGTTACGTCAGCAGGAGCCCTCAGACGGGGGAGCCGGCTGGAACGGTGCGGCCGGGACGCCGCGGGTCAGGCGGTCAGCGCCTGCTCGACGGTGGAGTAGCCAGCGGCGGCGAGGCCAGGGCTCCGTCGTTCTTGTAGTGTGTCCGGTTTGATGCGGGACCGGGTAGCTCGTGTTGTTCTCGCCTTGCTGACGGCGATGCCCTCGCGTTGGGCGAGCCAGGTGCCGACGGCCATATCCAGTGCATCGTCGTCGATGCGCTGCAGAGTGCGGCGCATGGTGGCCTCGGCCGGGGCGACGGGGCCGAGGTCCGGTTTCCGGCACACGCCGCCGAGCCGGGCCGGGACGGCGGGGCGGGGCGTCGGCAGCCCACTCTGCAATCACGGCCAGGTACTTCGCTCCGGCCAGGACCGCGCACGCTGCCATCGACAGGACGAAGACGAGTGGGTGGCGTCGGCCCTGGCGTCGGCGGGGGTCTGGCACTTGAGCCAGGCAGGCAGGGTCTTCCGTTGTGGTGATCAGGGACTCGACATCTCATGATCACCGGGAGTCGTGCCTGCCTCCACGTCAGTCCGAGCCGACCACCCAGCAGTTCTGACTCGATTCCTGAAAACCCATCAACCCGGACGAGCCGCCTGAACGGCACCGCCCTGGCGGCAAGGTTGGCCACCGGTGCGGCGAACCCGGCCCCAAGAGGCGCGGCACTCCGGGCATCCGGAGCACCTCGGCCGAACTGCCGAGGTGCTGATTACCGGTCATTGGATCACGCCGGCGCCGCGACGGGAGTAACCATGCGCACAGGCTCCCGGGCGTTTGCGGCGAGAAGCGAGAAAGGGCCGACTGCACAGGGAATTCTCAGGTCGAGAGCTTTCGCGGCTCGCTCTGGGGTCTGTTCCTGCGAACCGCAGTTGATCCTTGAGGATCGGAGCAACGAATGTCTTCCGTGAATATGCAGGTCGCAGCCCGCTCCAACGGGACGGCCGCCACCGCATCCAACGCACCTGAGGAGCCTTCCCTTCGCTGACCAGTCCCTTCTTGGCGTCGGTGCCACGCTGCTCCGCCTCAGGCGCGTCTCGCTCCCCGGCTGCGACTTCGCCCTCAATAAGGCTCACGGGACTCACGGGATTCCAGAGACTCGTGTTGTAGTTATAGGCGGCTCTGGTGTCCTCAACCGGACGGGCTTATTTCCGCCTTGTTGTCTCTGTGTGTCGAACTCGTATTCTGGCGTCGTCCTGGCCGCGCAATCATCTGCGGGGCCACCGTGAAATGGGGGAGAATTGATGCGCATACGCATGCTCGCGGTCGTCGCTGCGACCGCCGCCGCATTATTGGGCACGGTAGTGCCCGCCGCCGCGTCAGCCGATGCGAACGGCGGCAGCAAGTCGTCGCAGGCCCAGGCCGCCGACCGGGCGTTCGCGAAGCAGGCCAAGACCGCGCACCTGACGAAGGCCCAGACCACCGCGCTGCAGGCGAAGGTGGACCGCTACGTGAACAAGACCGGTGGAAAGCAGGTCGCCCTCAACAAGATCGACCTCAACGGCAAGGGTGAGCTTCTGGTCACCGTCCCTGGTGAAAAGCACCCCAGAGACTTCACCTCCGGTGACGGAACCCGGATCGCGGCCGACCCCTGTCTGGAAGGCGCGGTCTACAGCGGCTGGTTCTGCGCCTACAGTGGCGAGGTCTACCAGGGTGACGCCCTGCGCTGGTACGCCTGCGGCAAGCGATCCATGCCGTGGGGCGGGTACGGGTCGTGGATCAACGACCAGACCCCCGGCACCCGGGCGACCTTCTACAACAGCAGCGGAGGCGTCCACTACGTCACCCCTGCGCCGTACAGCTCCTCGCAGAGCTATTACTGGACGCCCGTCTGGCACATCAGGAACTGCTGACGACCCGTCCCAGTAACCCCAGGGCTCCAGCCGCAGTGGCTGGAGCCCCTCCTGCGCACGGCCTGGGCCGCGCTCCTTGACGCAGGCCACAGCAGCGGGTCCGTAGCCCGGCAACTCCGCATGGCCCTCACCATTCTGCGGTTCTCCCTGGCCACCACCCCGGAGGAGCTGTTCGAGGCACTCGACTTCGCCACCGGATACCGGATCGCCGCAGCGGCGATCCGGGACTGACGCGGCGAGTGACGGGCCGCACGAGGACCGCGTCCAGGTCAGTGGTGACGGCCGCCCGGTGAGGCGACTCCGGTTCCCCGTCGCCGGCGAGGCGACCCCGCTGTTCTGCGAGCTCTCACTGCGTCATGCGAGGGAAGAGGCGTTCGACGGCGGTGACCAGGGCGGCGCGGCGGGCGGCCAGGGACGGGTCCGCGGCTTGGTCCGCCGCGACGGCGCCGATCTCGGTCTGGGCGGCCCACGTGGTGGCGATCTGGTTGACCAGGGCGAGGACATCGACCGGGTCCCAGTCGGGATCGAGCTGCCCCGCTCGCTGCGCCTCGCGCAGCTGGTCGATCTTGCGGGTCACGGTCTCCCGAACCGGATCGGCCCCGGACGGAGCGGCGGTACCGGTGAGTTCGAGGCGCCCCCAGGCGATCAGACGGTGGTGGTCGGGACGGGTGACGGTGAAGTGGTCGTAGAGGCGGCCCGCGTAGCCCGGCAGATCGGCCGGGTCCATGGGGGTGGCCTCCGCGACCCGGGCCAGTTCACGCAGGGAGACGTGGGCGTAGAGCGCCTCCTTGCCGCGGAAGTGCGCGTAGACGCGTTCCTTGCTGGTCCTGGCCTGTTTGGCGATGCGGTCCACCCGGGCGCCGGTGATTCCGTGGCGGGCGAACTCGTCCGTGGCGGCGGCGACGATCCGTTCGCGGGTGGAGTCAGCACCTTCCGGAGCGGCGGGCTCGGAGGTCGGGTGGGTCGTGGTGGAGCGCGGCATATGGCCAGGATAAGTGACCGAACTGTTTGGTTTGGAATTGTGGCGGTCCGGAGCTAGAGTGCCAAACCAAACGGTTCGGTTTGGGTCGGCGAACTTGGCACTCATGTCTGGAGACAACTCATGCATCACCGCGATCTGGGATCCCAGGGCTTGCGCGTCTCCGCGCTGGGCCTCGGCACCATGGGGATGACCCTCGCCTACGGCTCCTCGAACGACGACGAGAGCACGGCCACCATCCGCCGCGCCCATGAACTCGGGGTCGACTTCTTCGACACCGCCGAGTTGTACGGCCTCGGCACCGGCAGCAACGAGATCCTGCTCGGCAAGGCCGTGAAGGGCTTCCGTGACGAGGTGGTTCTGGCCACCAAGTTCGGGTTCGACATGACCGCGCAGCAGACAGGTGCCGGATTCAACAGCCGACCGGAGAACATCCGCAAGGTCGCCGAGAACAGCCTGCGCTACCTGCAGACAGATCACATCGACCTCTTCTACCAGCACGTCGCCGATCCCGATGTGCCGGCCGAGGAGGTCGCGGGCGTCGTCGGTGAACTGATCGCCGAGGGCAAGGTGAAGTACTTCGGCCTGAGCAACGTCGGCCCCCAGTACATCCGCCGTGCCCATGCCGTCACCCCGGTCACGGCCCTGCAGTCCGAGTACTCCCTCTTCGAACGGGAGGTGGAGGAGAAGATCCTGCCGGTGCTCCGGGAGCTGGGCATCGGCTTCGTCCCGTACTCTCCGCTCGGCCGCGGCTTCCTGACCGGCGTCGTCAAGCCTGCCGCCGAGTATCCGGCGGACGACATGCGCAGCTGGGACGAGCGGTGGCAGGGTGACAACTACACGTACAACCTCAACGCCACCGAGCAGCTGAAGAAGCTCGCCGCCGCCAAGGGCATCACCGCCGCACAGCTCGCGCTGGCCTGGCTGCTCGCCCAGGGGGACGACGTGATCCCGATCCCCGGCACACGCAACGCCGCCCGCCTGACGGAGAACACCGCCGCGGCCGACGTCGAACTCACCGACGCCGATCTTGAGCACATCAGGCAGATCCTTCCCCGGGGTTCTGCGGGAAGCCGGTACCCGGCCGCCATGCTGGCCACCATGTCGACCGACTGACGGGCCTTATGCAGAAGGGGGTGCCCCGTCCCCGCTGTGTCGGAGGCTCGCCATATCGTCCAAGATCCGTGGGATGGACGGTGAGGCTGCGGAGCGGACACGCTGGGGCCGTCCGGGCCGTTGATTCGTCAGCGACGTATGAAGAGGCCCTGGTCAGGGCCTCCGCGAGAGCGTTGCCGACGTTCGACGGGTCTACCGATCGGCGTCGTGTCGGACGTCCGTGCCTTGCGGTTGACCTGCTGCCGCTCGGCTGTTCCTTTCTGCTGTTCTCGGCTCAAGGGCCGGCGTCGGCTCACTGTTGGGCGGCGGTGTAGGCCAGGAGGGGGTCGCCGCCGTCGTGTCCCCAGGGGAAGGGGTGACGATACCGGCGATGGCCTGGCCCGGCTCGGGCCAGGCCGCCTGTGCCGTCTCCAGAATCCTCGTGGCTTCATACCCGCTCCACAGGCGATCGGCCGTGAGTGCCTGGACACCGCCTTGGGACCGGGCGGTGTGGTAGCGGTCGATCAACGCCAACAGCGGGAGGCCGGCTGTCGGTGCCGTGGCCGGGGCAGTGGCCCTCACCTGGTCGACGAAGTCCATGGACTGGGCGAGGGAGCCGCATTCCCTGGGTGAGAGGTAGCCGTACATCTGCAGATGAGCCTCGCGGTGCCAGGGGTCTCTCGCGACGATCTCTCGCCATATGGGGAAGACCTCCGTGGGCGGCCTGCGCCACTGGCGGAGCAGCCCGAGGCGCACCACCCACGGGTTGGGGTCGTAGGGATCCAGGCGGGCCGCCGCCGCGCAGGCTCGGAAGGCCTGTTCGAACTCGTCGTGGTGCAAGGGCGTGCGGGTGCCGCGCGCCATGATTCCCCAGGCGAACAGGGTGTGCGCGTCGGGGCGGTCGGGGCGCAGTTCGGCCCAGGAGCGCTGGATGCTTCGGGCGCGTCACGGCGGCCAGGGCGGCCAGTCGATGGGCCCGGCGGTCCCAGTTCGGCGTCGTCGAGTTCCGCGGCGAGGCGCGGTGCCGGCTTTCTGCCCAGGCCACGGATCATGACCGCTGACCCTCCTCGTGGGGCGTCTCGTGGGTCGGACGACCGTGCGGGGCGGTCCCGTGTCCGGCCTGCTGCCGAAAGCCGGGACCGCCGCTTGCGCACGTCAGGCGGCGTCGACGTCGGTGGTGGCGAGCTTGGCGTAGACGTCCGGCCGGGTGCGGCGGATGCGGGCGGAGAGGGCCATGCCGGCCAGGAACACCGCCGGGGTGAGCGCGACCAGTGCCCAGTTGACGGTCGGGCCGGCGCCGGTGAACAGGTCCAGGCGCTTGCAGACCAGCACGGTGACAGCGGTGAGGAGGACGCCGGCCGCGGCGGGCGCGAGGAGGGTACGAAGAGGGCCCTCGCCGTGCTCGGCGGGGTTGCGGCGGAAGAAGGCGACCACCGCGAAGGCCGCCAGCGCCTGCAGGACGAGGATGCCGACCACACCGGGAGTGTTCACCCACAGGAAGAACTTGGTGTAGGGGTCGACGCCGATCACGGCGAAGACGGCGACGACCACGACCGCCAGGACGCTCTGGGCGACGCCGGCCACCCACGGCGAGCCGTGCCGAGGGTGCACGCGGCCCAGCGCCGGGGGCGCGACCTTCTCGGCGGACAGGGCGTACATGTACCGGGTGATGGCGTTGTGGAAGGCGAGGAGGGCGGCGAGCACGCTGGTGACGATCAGGAGGCGCTGCACGTCGGTCGCCCAGCCGCCGACGTACTGGGTCATGGCGGTGAAGAACATCTCCGCCGGGTTCTGCGCGGCGACGGCGACGGCCTGGTCGCTGCCGAAGGCCTGCACGATGATCCAGGCGATGAAGGCGTAGAAGAGGCCGAGGAAGCCGACCGCGAGGTAGGTGGCGCGGGGCACGGTGCGGTCGGGGTGACGGGCCTCCTCGCGGTAGATGGCGGTGGCCTCGAAACCGATGAACGCGGCGACGGCGAGACCGAGCGGTCCGCTCATCCCCGAGACGAAGACGTTCGTGGGGGCGAAGGAGTCGAAGCTCAGCCCGCTCGCGCCGCCCTTGACCAGGACCGCGCCGGCGAGCAGCACCAGGATGGCGGTCTCCGCGACCAGCAGTGCGGCCAGGACCTTGGCGCCGAGGTTGATGGAGCGGAAGCCCAGGAACCAGACGACGGCGATCCCGGCGAAGGCGTACACCGGCCAGGGCAGGTCGATGCCGAGGAGGTCGTTCGCTGTGGTGGAGGCGAAGAAGCCGAAGGCGCCGAACATGCCGATCTGCAGGGAGTTGTACGAGAACACCGCGAGGAACGCCGCCCCCAGCCCTGCCGGACGTCCGAGACCTCGGGCGATGTACGAGTAGAAGGCGCCGGCGTTGCGGATGTACGGCGTCATCGCGGTGAAGCCGACCGAGAAGAGGACCAGTAGCACGCCGACGGCGAGATAGGCGACCGGGGCGCCGATGCCGCCGAAGAGGATGGCGAGGGGAGCCACGCCCGCCATCACCGTGAGCGGGGCGGCCGCGGCGACGACGAAGAAGACGATGTCGGCGACGCCGAGGCTGCCGCGCTGGAGGTGGCCCGGATCGGTGCCGGCGGCGGCCGGTGGGGGCTGCTGGGCAGCGGTGGGGACGAGGGGCTCGGTCATGGAGGTCTCCGCGTGGTGTGTGTCGAGGAGTGGGCGGAACGTCCAGGAGACGCAGACCGGTCGTGACGCGACGTAGGTCTATCGTCTCCCGGCAGGTGTGCCGCGGGGAGTGGTGGCGTCGTGGGTACGCCGGCCGGCGAGCCAGGTGCCCAGGACGGGGAGCTGCGCGAGGTCACGGGGGGCGGTCCCGGCCGGGTCGGCGGCGAGATGCACCAGGTCGGCGCGCATTCCGGGACGCAGCGCGCCCCATTCCTTCTCCTCGAACGCCTGGTGGGCGCATCCCGCGGAGTAGGCGGCGAGAGCGGTGTCGATGTCGATCCGCTCCTCGGGGAGCCAGCCGCCCTCGGGAACACCCTCGGGCGTCTGGCGGGTGACCGCGGTGGCGATGCCCCGCAGTGGTTCATGGGCGGTGACGGGCCAGTCGCTGCCGAACGAGAGCCGGGCGCCGGAGTCGAGCAGGGCGGCGATCTGGTACTGCCGCGCGCCGCGTTCCGGGCCGATCCGCGGCAGGGTCAGCTCAGTCATCAGAGGGTCGGGCTGGGCCCACAGCGGCTGGAGGTTGGCGATCACACCGAGGGCGGCGAACCGGGCCAGGTCGGCGGGGTGGATGAGCTGGGCGTGGGCGATGACCGGACGGCGGTCGCGGGCGCCGTTGGCGCGGGCGGCGGCCTCGATCGCGTCCAGGGCGTCCCGGACTCCGCCGTCGCCGATGGCGTGGAGGTGCGCGCGGAAGCCGAGAGCGTCGACGGCGGTGACGGCCTCGGCGAGCTCCTGAGGGGACCAGTTGGCGATGCCGTGCGAGTGCGGGCAGTCGGTGTAGGGCTCGAGGAGGGCGGCGGTGCCGGCCTCGATGACGCCGTCGGTGAAGAACTTCACGCTCCGTGCGGTCAGCAGCCCGGGAGCGGAGCTCTCCACCTTGTCCCGGTCCGCCGTGAACCGGAGGATGCGCTCGCGCCAGCCGTCGGGTTCCAGGACGAAGGCGAGGTCGGCTCGCACCGGAAGCCCCGGCTCGGTGGTCGCGGCGGTGATCCAGACGTCGGCCTGGTGCGGTTCGACCCAGGCGTCCTGCACCCAGGTCACGCCGGCCGCGGCGAACCGGGTGGTGGCTTCGCGCAGGGCCGCCACCTGTGCCTCGTGGATCGCTGCGGGAATGAGGGCGAGCACCGGGCCGAGGGCGCCGAACTCGCGCAGGGTGCCCAGCGGTTCCGCGGACCCGTCCCGGCGCAGGATCTCCCCGCCCGCCGGGTCCGGGGTTGCGGCGGTGTACCCGGTCCGGCGCAGGGCCTCGCTGTTCACCCAGGCGGTGTGGTGGTCCATGGTGCGCAGGACGACGGGACGGTCGGGTACGGCGACGTCCAGCCACCGGGCGTCGAACCGGCCGTCGGGGGCGAGCCACGGGTCGAAGCCGTCACCGGTGATCCACTCCGTCTCCGGGTGTGCGGCTGCCCAGCCCCGTACGGTCTCGACGATCTCCTCGACGCTTCCACGGTCCCGGACCGGAACCCCGGCCAGCCCCAGTCCTCCCATCACCGGGTGCACATGTCCGTCACCGAACGCCGGCAGCAGGGCCCCGTCGGCCAGGTCGACGACGGCGGTACGCGGTCCCCGGGCGGCGAGCGCCTGTGCTCCGAGGGCGGTGATCCGGCCGCCGGTGACGGCAAGGGCGTCGTGGACGGGGGCATCCGATGCCCCGGTCCGGACGGTCCCTCCGGTGAAGACGATGTCGGCGTGCATGGCGTGGCGGTGCCTCTCCTTGAGCCGACCGCCTAACTGAAAGGCGTTCGGTTTCCGGTAATGTAGGCGCCGCCCGGGCGACTGGGAAGAGTTTTACTGAATGCCATTCGGTAACTTCTGGGTTACGGCGCACGAAGACGAGGAGCCACCGTGGGACGGCCGCGCACACCCCTGCTGGACCGCCGGCGCATCGGTGCCGCGGCACTGCGCCTGGCCGACGAGAAGGGCGCGCTCTCCATCCCGGCTCTGGCCAAAGCGTTGGGCGTCGCCCCGTCCGCGCTCTACCACCACGTCGCCGGCCGCGACGACATCATCTCGCTGATGCGCGAGGAACTCGCCCTGACGACCGGAGGCGACCAGGACTGGTCACAGCCCTGGGAGAAGGCCCTGGAGGGCTGGGCCCGCTCCTACCTCGACGCCTTCGCCGCCCACCCCGGTGCGGTCCCCTTGCTCGCGACGGCGCCGCTGGCCGAACCCTTCATGCACGCGATGTACGAGAAGGTCGCGGAGCTGCTCCTGGACGCCGGGTTCGCCCCGCGTGAGATCATGCCGCTGATCACGGCCCTGGAGAGCTTCGTCCTCGGCTCCGCCCTCGACCTGGTGGCGCCGCCCGTGATGGTTTCCGACGTCGCCCGCGACGCGACTCCGCACCTCAGCGCCGTACTCGACCTGACCCCCACCGACCGCAGCCGCGCCACCCTGGCCTTCGACCTCGGGCTGCGCGCCCTGCTCACAGGATTCCGCGACCTGCTGCGTCGCTGACGACCGCATCCCACCCCCAACCAGGGTGACAGCGCGTTCAAGAAGCGCCTGAGGGCCAGCCGTTCGTTTTGCTTCCCCTTCTGGTGGCGGCTGCGTGCTCCGCCGCCAGAAGGGGAAGGGACCCCGCGGCCAAAATGTGATTGAGCGCTCCCGACCGCCGCCGCTACGTTCAGCTCGTGAAAAACATCGATGTGCTCGTCCTGCACGGATCGCCGGGCGCGGGGAAGACCACCCTGGCACGGGCCGTCTCGGAGATCCTGCGGGAGGCCGATCTGGCCCACGGGGTGATCGACCTGGATGAGATCTCGCTGGTCCATCCCGACCAGGGCCGTTCCTTCGCGCGCGAGAACCTCAAGGCCATCTGGCCCCGCTACGCTGCGGTCCCCGATCTCAGACTCCTGCTGCCGAGCGTCATCGCGGACGAGGAGGAACTGGTGCTCTTGCGTGAGGCCCTCCCCGGCGCGAACCTCGCTGTGTGCGAGCTGACCGCGCCGGAGACCGTCCTGAAGGAGCGGGTCACGGCACGTGAGCCGAACGAGTTCTGGCGGGAAGGGCTGCGCGGCTGGGTCGACGTGTACCACGCACGAAACGATCTCGACAAGATCCGGGACTTCCTCGTCTCCACGCACGAAAGGTCGGAGGAGGACGCGGCTCGCGAGGTCATCGAAAAGGTCAGTTGGCTCGCCGCATGACCCGCCGGGTGCGGCGCCGCGTTCAGGGCCCGGCACGCCGGTCCACGCCTCTCCCGCCGCACGGGCACCGCGTACCGAGCCGGGTTCCGTCGCCAAGTGATCTTGAATGGTGGACCCTGATCGGGTGATCGGTCGCCATGAACCAGCCCGGCTCCTCCCGGCGCAGGCCGAGACGTGCGGCGGCCAGTTTTTCGCATGGGCAGGACACGAACTGGTACAGCGGGCACCTCGGGCTGCTCGTTGAGCGGTGCGTGCAGCCACGCCGGATGGACACCCAGCGCCTCCCGCTCTCGATCTCCGAGCCGTGCAGAGCGCCCGAGGCCGACCCGACAGCGACCTGCCCAGTCTCCACACGCTCGCCGCCGGCATCGACCGCGACCTCGCCGCCGGATTGACCCTGCCCTGCCGATCGGGAGCGGTCGAGGAGCATGCCAACCGGAGCAAGATGCGGCTGATGCGAAGATCCGGGCGGAATTACGCGAGGAGATCAACATGGGCACCTGGAACACTGGGCCCTTCGACAACGACACGGCCGCGGACTTCGCCGGCGATCTCGACGACGCCAAATCCGAAGAACGCGAGGCACTGATCCGCGGTGTCCTCACGCGCCCTGTCGACGTCACCGGCTGGCTCACCGAAGGGGAAGAAGCTGTGGCCGCAGCGGCACTGATTGCGGTCCGATGCCCTGGCGGCGCCCCAATCGATACACCATTCGGCCCTGAAGAACCCATGCCACCTTCCCTGACGATCTCCGGACACTCGCGGACGAGGCCCTCCCTCGTATCATCAGCGACGAGGCCGGTCCAGCCTCGAACCGGGTCGACCCGGAAGACTGGAAGCAATGGCGAGCCAACCTCAACCGCCTTCTTGCAGTCCTTGCTCCGCCACCACCGTCCATCCCGCTGTTCGATGTCGAGCAGTGACGTAGCGTCACCTATCACAAGACCTGAGGGCAGAGCCTCTTCGCGGATGTCGTTTCGACGCAAGTTCGGGAGTCACTCGCGGGGCTGCCGCGTGATCAATGTCGATGTTGCAAGGAAGGGCGAGGCCGGCTCCGTCAGCGTTCACGCATCCTGGTCCACCACCAGCCGTCCATTGCCCACTCGATGTAGTTGGGCTCCGGCAAGGTGCGGCGCTCGAATTCCTCATCGATGCGCGTAATCAGTCGACCCAAGTCTCGTTTGGCGCCGGGAGGAAGGTACAGCATCGCCAGCTCCAGATCGTCACGAGCGTCTTCCACCTCTATCCCCGGCGAACAGGCCTCGGAGGCGTTCAGGTAGCGGCCATGTTGCTTGAAGGCCCACTCGAAGCGAGAGAGCGCGGCCGCGACCGCGTTGGGCCACATCTCCTGGTCTTCGACCCGGCGGATCGCCGCACGAGTCCGCGCGGAGACACCGCGGACCCTCAGCACCGGATATTGCCACTGCGGCCGCCACCGCTCAGCACGGACGGCCTTGGGACGCCTACGCGGCATCGCCCTTTCGGCTCAACATGAGGCCATCCTGTCCTACTTCGCGGTTCTGTGCGTCTTGGGGCGTCTCACAATGTCACTGGAGCAGGATCATCTTCCGGTCAGCCCGGTCTTCCTCGGTCAGGGACGCGGGGTGAAGGGTGATTCAGCCGGTCGTCTGTCGCCCCGTCGGCGGCCGGGGCGATGCCCCGGATGGAGCCTTGCGCAAAGTGGCAATGTGTGCGCGGACCATGCCGTAGGAGACAGGAGCGCGCTCGCCAACCAGCTCGCCGTGCAGTCGGGTCGCACGGCAGCATCCCACCACGACGGATCACGACGGATCGCGGCGTACAGGTCGACTACCGCCTGCGACCTCCCCATAGGCCCCCGCGACAGAAACGCACTCCATGTCCCACGGCAAGCCCCGAGTGGCGTCAAAATGAACCGACATCGCAAACTCGGTCAGAAGGCGGCTCCCACAGTCACCGCAAAACGACTCCTCCACTGAGATACAAAGCCAGACCTCGGACGGGGAGCCGCTCACGTCCGCCTTTGACTACGCGCGACACCCAGTCTCGTAAAACAATGTCAATGCACAGCACCAGCCGCCCCGCGCGGCGCGAACCGCGTCACCATCGTGCGCGCAGGACGCCGTCGCTGTCCGGCAGGGCAGCGCAGAGCATCGGGTGGCGTTCGTCGAGGGACAGAGGCAAAACGCAAGCCGCTCGCGCATCGGCCACTTGGGTGGCAAGGTCCTGGTACTCGGTGTCGTCGACGATCGCGTAGCTGATCATCCCGTCGTGCGTCTCCCAGACGAACTCCACGGATCCCTCCTCGGGCAGCGCGGCGAGTACCGCGCCGAGGTCCGGATTCAGGTCAGGCCAGAGGGTCAGCAGGGCACGTGGGCCGAGACCGGCGCGCACGGTGTCGAGGTTCTCCGGCGTGAGGCGGTGCCAGCGTGCGGCGTTGCGGAGATAGCTCTCCTCGAGGAGCAACGTCTTCCGTGCGGCGAGCGTGGTGCGCACGCGCGTCCAGAAGTCCTCGTCGGCCGGCTCTGTCACCTCCGCTTCGTCGACCTCAGCCGCGTAGGGCGAGGCCGTCAGTGGTTCCGCGAAGAGGCCGAGTTCCCGTGTACGGGCCACGGCATCCGCGCAGAGCCGGTCGCTGCCCACGTACACGTACTGGTCCCACCCGACATGCACGGAGAACACATCTCCCACCTCCAGCCGGCACCAAGCTCCCTGGTCGCGGAGCATGGCCCGGACCAGCTCCAGAGCGACCGGAAGGGACACCTCGGCCCCGTCGTGGTAGCCGGTGAGGTCGGGCGGGAAGAGCCCGCCGAGGCCGTGTCCCTCAACCGGCGGCTCCACACCGAAGTGGACGAAGCCGGTGACCGCAGGTTCGCGGATCTCCAACCGGTCAATGTCCGATGCCACCGCGAAGGCGGCGATCGCCGCCAGGTACGCCGCTTCCACTTGTCCGTGGTCGCTAGCTGTGTCCTCGGCGCCGGTGTAGTGGCCGTGCTCGTCGCGGTCGGCTGGGTCGTACTTGGTGATCCGGTGAACGAAGGACGGCGGCACGCTGCTCCTTGGACGGACGAGAGGGGATGCCAGCGTAGTTTCCGATTCCGTTACGCACAGAGCGTCGCACCAACTACCGGAGGACGATCGCAGCCGGCAAGGAAGCCGCAGTATTTCTGACATGCTGCCGTCACAGTAAGTCACCGACTTGGAGCGCGCGTTGGTTCGGACGTCGATGGTGAGCGTCTCGACGTCGGCGACGGCCGCCCGGTGGCCGCCCGGTGACCTCCCGTTCGCGCCGGAAAGCCGCCCGGGCGGCCAGTGCGGCACCGGCATCGGCCTCAGTCAGGGACCCCCCCCCGCGGCCGCCGAAGAGATGCGCCGGCACTCGAAGGCGCTACGGTCGGATGGACTGAACCGGCGGGTGCTTGGCCCTGCTGGCAAGCCCTGCTGATGCGGAGTGCGTTTCGTGATCCCCCTTTCGGTCGAAGCCGTCGCGGCCGCCGTCGACGGCCGCCTGTGCGACGTGCCGGACCCATCCGTGTTGATGACGGCGCCCGCGGTCGTCGACTCGCGCACGGTCGAGCCCGGTGGTCTGTTCGCTGCGCTGCCCGGTGAGCACACCGACGGGCACGCCTTCGCGGCGGACGCGGTGAAAGCCGGGGCGGTGGCGGTCCTCGCGGCCCGTCCCGTCGGTGTCGCGGCCGTGGTCGTCGATGACGTGCTGGACGCGCTCGCAGCCCTGGCCCGCACCGTGCTGGCCGCCGTGCCGGAGGCGACGGTGGTCGGGCTGACAGGCTCGGCGGGCAAGACCAGCACCAAGGACCTGATCGCGCAGGTTCTCCCCGAGCTCGGCCCGACGATCGCCACGGTCAAATCGTTCAACGGTGAGATCGGCATGCCGCTGACGGTGACCCACCTGGATCAGGGCGTGCGCTACATCGTGCTCGAGATGGGTGCCCGCGGCATCGGCCACATCACCCACCTGACCCGTATCGCCCCACCGTCGGTCGGCTTGGTCCTCAACGTAGGGTCTGCCCACGTCGGCGAGTTCGGCGGACGCGAGCAGATCGCCCAAGCCAAGGGCGAACTCGTCGAGGCGCTCCCGGCAGACGGCTTGGCGGTCCTCAACGCCGACGACCCGCTGGTCGCCGCCATGGCCCCCCGTACCTCCGCCCGGGTGGTGACCTTCGGAGTCGACAACGACGCCGACGTCCGGGCCCTGGATGTCACCGTCGACACCTCCGGCCGGGCCTCGTTCACCCTCGCGGCCGCCAGCGCCAAGGCGCGGGTCGATCTGTCCCTTCACGGCGTGCACCACGTGTCGAACGCGCTGGCCGCAGCAGCCGTCGCGATCGGACTGGGAGCCGACGTGGAGACGACGGCGGCCGCGCTGTCCCGTGCGGTCCTGGTCGCGTCGGGGCGCATGGAGGTGACCGACCGGCCCGACGGGATCCGGGTCATCAACGACACGTTCAACGCGAACCCCGATTCGATGAAGGCAGCCTTCACGGCCCTTGAGGCCATGAAGGACAGCCGCCGGACCATCGCGATCCTGGGCGAGATGAAGGAACTCGGTGCCGACGGAGGCGAGGAGCACCGGCAAGTCGGCTGTCTCGTCGCCACCGCCGGCATCGATGTGCTGATCGCGGTCGGCGGCGGCGACGCCCGGGCCATGGCCGAGGCTGCCCAGCAGGACAACCCGCGGCTGAAGGTCGTGGGTGCCCGCGACCGAGACCACGCCCTGACCCTGGCCAACGACCTGATCCAGCCCGGGGACATCGTCCTGGTCAAGGGCTCCCACAGTGTCGAGCTGGAGCACACGGCGGTGCGCCTGGCCCACCCCGACACCATGGCCGGCGACTGCTAGACGAAGGTCAGGGGCCGGTTGGCGGGCGCCAGGGTGGCCGGGGCCGCCTCGTGGTTGAGTACGTCGTTGTATCCGAGCAGGCGTGGGGCGTCGGCGCCCAGGACGGCGAGGGCGTCGGAGAGTTCGGGGATGCGGTGGCTGTCCGGCGCCCAGGTTGCGGTGACGAAGGCGGTACGGGCGCCGACGGCGTGGTGCTGGGCGAGCACGCCGCCGGACAGGGGAGATTCGTCGTCCGGGTGGGCAAAGACCGCTATGCAAGAACGTAGGGGGCAGCCGGAGGTGGGGTCACGGCGGTGGTGCCTTCCTGTCGAAGACGGTGGGTGGTCGCCGGGTCAGGCGCGGCCGGGAGAGTAGTAGGACTGGAAGTCGGCGGACGGGTGGTCGAGCGGCAGGCCCGGGTTCCAGGCAGTCAGGCACTGGGCGCTCGGGATGAACAGCGGGCCGGGTAGGCCGTTCAAAGGCCAGAACCGCCAGTCGCCGATTGTCTCCTCGCACTGCTGCGGGACTCCGGACCACTGGGTGACGAGAACGGGCACCGTCACCCGGACCACGTCGCCCACCCGGTCCAGGAGCGTGCCCAGCACCCGTACCTCGCCGGGCGCGGCCACAAGCCCGGCCTCTTCGCGGAGCTCGCGGACGGCGGCCTCGGCGAAGGACTCGCCCGCTTCGACGCTTCCGCCCGCGAGCTCCCACGTACGGCGCCGGTGCCGCCCGAGCAAGATGCCGTCCGAGCCGTGCACGATCACGCCCACGCCCACCGCCGCGTGCGGTGGTGGCGGCGCGCTGGTGCGGGGACGACTGGGCACGCGGTTCGGGCGCCGGGCTGCGTACAGCCGGTAGGAGAGGTGGCTGTCCGGCTTGTCGGAGTCGATCGTGGTGACCGCCTCCATGGTGAGGCCGTGCTGGACGAGGAGGTCCTCCCACAGGTGCGGGGTGAGGACCCACATGTCCACGGGGTGGTCTTCGATGGTGCCGGGCAACCGCAGGATCTCGGGCCGCGGGGCAACCTCGTTCGACGGCCCGGTGCCGTTCGAGTTCGTGTGCAGCGCGGAGAAGAGCAACAAGCCACCCGGTTTGAGGCCGTTGGCCAGGACGGGCAGCAGCCGGTCGGGGTTCAGGTAGGGGACGGAGCAGACCGAGTAGATCAGGTCGTACGGTTCGGCGTCGCGCAGGTGGGCCACAGCGTCGGCGCACAGCAGGCGCAGGCCCGCGGTGTCGGGGTAGCGGGTGACGGCGCGCCGGTGCTGGGCGGGGGAGGCATCGACGGCGGTGACGTCGGCGCCCCGGGCAGCGAGGTGGGCGGCGTGTCGGCCGAGGCCGCTGCCGAGGTCGAGGATGCGTAGCCCGCTCACGTCGCCGAAGGCTTCGATGCCGGGGCCGGTGCCGGGGATGCCCCAGTTCCACCGGTCCAGTTCGGGCAGCTCGAGCCCTCTGGTGAGCTGGTGGTTGCCGTAGGTGTTCCAGGTCTCGACGGTGTCCTGTTCGACGGTCACCGGGTCCTCCATCAGATCGCGGGGGGCGGGCGGTTCAGGGGCGTAGGGCGTAGCAGCGCAGGACGTCGAGGTCGGCGGTGTGGATGGCGGACCAGCCCGAGGTGAGGATCTCGGCCTGGGCCGGGGTGATCCCGAGGTCCTGCAGGGGGTCGGTGGCGGGGCGGCGTCCGGAGATCTCGGTGACCACCCAGAAGGTCCCGCCCGGGGCGAGGAGGTGGCGGACGCGGTCGAGGAAGACTGTCTTGTCGCCGATCCACCGGTACACGAGGCGGCAGGTGATGACTGCGTATGCCGGTTCAGGCAGGGCACGGAGGTCGTCGGTGGTGATGTCCATGCACCGCCAGACCGGTTCGCGTCCGGGCCCGGTGGCCTGGGCGGCGGCGACCTCGATGGCGCTGGGGGAGCAGTCGAGGCCGGTCGTGCGGTAGCCGAGTTCGGCGAGGCGCCGGGCGAGCGAGCCGTCGCCGCAACCAATGTCGAGGGCGGGGCGGTCGCGGCCCGGGCCGAGGTGGTCTTCCAGCAGCCGGTTCTCGGCGTCGTCGAGCTGCCGGTAGCGGCGGCCCTGGGACCAGAGCCGCTCCCAGTAGGTCGCGGCCGCGGTGGACGCGGTGGTCATGAAGGGGCTCCTTCTCGGGCTGGCGGCACGGCCGCGCGGGGGATCTTCCGCAGCGTGCGGATGGGGGAGGCCAGCAGCAGGACGACGGGGACGACCTGGAGGAGCGCGCCGACGGCGAGGGTGGCCCGAACGTCGAGGAGGAGGACCAGGCCGCCGGCGGTGACGGCGGCGAGCGGGCGTGTCCCGGCGGTGAGCGTGGTGCTGGCGGACTGCATCCGGCCCTGGAAGGCCGGGTGGCACACGGATTGGCGCAGGGACCTCTGGCTGGTCCCCGAAGCGGTCGCCCAGAACAGCTGCACCGCCAGCGTGGCGGCCAGGACGATCTGCCATCGCAGTCCGGGCCCGGCGCACAGCAGGGGCACCTGGGCGACGGGGCTGACCGCGAACCCCACGACGATCGTGGGACCGATGCCGATCCGGGCGGCGATCCACGGCGCGAGCAGCGCACCGACCACCCCGCCGGCACCGCCGACGCCCATGATCACGCCGAAGGCGGACGGGGAGGCACCGAGCCGGTCCAGCAGGTAGTACGCCCAGTACGTGTTCATGATCGCCAGGCCGAAGGAGAGGGTGGACAGGGCGGCGATCACGGTGCGGATCGTGGGCTGCCGAGCCACGTAGCGCACGCCGGCGGCGATGTCCCGCGTCAAGCCCGTGCGGGCGCGCGGCGCGGTCGCGGCCTCGGGGATGCGCATGCGCCAGATCAGCACCGCGGCGACGAGGAAGGACACGGCGTCGACAAGGACCGAGCGGGCGGGGCCGATGGCGCCGACCAGGAGAGCACCCACGTTGGTGCCTGCGCTGTCGGCCACCGAGGACGCCGCGCCGATCTTCGAGTTCGCGTCGTGGAGCTGATCCGGACCGACCACGGCCGGCAGGAGGCTGATTGCCGCGGCGTCGTGCACCACCTTGGCCGCCCCGAGGACTACCGCGACCGCGCACAGCTGCCCGACCGTGAGCACCCCGACGAGGGCGGCGGCCGGGATGGTCACCAGCGCGGCGCCCGCCGCCAGGTCCGACGCGATCAGCTGAGGGCGTTTCGGGTGCCGGTCGGACAGCGCCCCGGCCCACAGCGCGACCGCGTTCGGGAGCTGTCCGAGGAACGCGAGCACGGCGACCTCGGTGGTGGACGCGCGCAGCTCCAGCACAGCCAGCGCGGGCAGAGCGATGGTGCTCACCGCCGACCCGGACAGGGTCACCGCCTCGGCTCCGAGCAGGAACCGGAAGGCGGGCCTCGACCACGCGGTGCTCCTCGCGGCTCGCGCGGCGACCGTCACGAAGCCTCGCCCCCACCGGTCAGTTCCGGAACGTACGCGATGCTCCGGTGATCGTCGCTCACGGCCTGTCCTCCTTCATGCGCCGGTCCGGGGTCCGCCGGCCTCGGGTGGTGACCTCGGGCTTCATACGCCGGTCCAGGGTCCGCCGGCCCCGTGCGGTGACCTCGGGCTTCATACGCCGGTCCAGGGTCCGCCGGCCCCGTGCGGTGACCTCGGGCTTCATACGCCGGTCCAGGGTCCGCCGGCCCCGGGCGGTGACCTCGGGATGGTGGCGGTCCGGCTCCCCGGGCCAGGCAGTTGACCGCGTCCAGCGCGGTCAGACAGCGCAGTGCGCGAGGCTCGGTGCCGGTGAGCACTCGCCCATACGCCTGGACGAAGGCCTGCTCGCGGTCGGGGTGGTCGAGCCATTCGGTGACGGCGAAGATGACCAGGTCCTGCACACGAGCGGCCGGAAGATGGCGGTAGGCCCTGGTCTGCCTCACGCCATGCACCTCGCGCTGGGGTACGAAGCGCACGGGGGAGCGGTGGGGAAGGTTGTCGGCAGCGGCCAGGGATGGGGGCACGGGTCCTCCTTGAGGGGCGCCCGTCCCGCCGGGGCGGGACGGGCGCGAGGCGGATCAGCGGTCCTGGGAGAGTTCCAGGAGTTCGGCGAAGGTTCCGCCGGCGTGGACGAGGTCGTCGTACCGTCCCTGCTCGGTGATCCGGCCGTGCTCCATCACGACGATGTGGTCGGCGATCCTGGTGTTCTCCAGACGGTGCGTGACCATGATCGTGATGCGGTCGGCGGCGATGGCCTTGATCTGCTCGAAGATCCGGTGCTCGCCACGCGGGTCCATCTGGGAGGTGGGCTCGTCCAGGATCAGCAGCCCCGGGCGCCTGTACAGGGCCCTCGAACAGGCGATGCGCTGCCACTGACCGCCGGAGAGTTCCGAGCCTCCGAAGACGTCGCGCGCCAGGAGGGTGTCGAGGCCCGCAGGGAGGTCCTCGACGGCCTCGCGCAGACCGATCGCGTCGATGGCGTCCCACACGGGGGCGTCGTCGTGGGTGCGAGGCTGGCCAAGGGTGACGTTCTCGCGGACCCGCAGCGGCCATTGCGCGAAGATCTGCGGCACCAGGCCGGTGTTCGCCCACACCGTGGCGGGGTCCACCTCGGCGAGGTCGGTGCCGTTCCACGTGACCTTGCCCTTGTCCGGCAGGTAGATCCCGGTCAGCAGGCGGGTGAGCGTGGACTTCCCCGAGCCGTTCGCGCCTACGATCGCGAGGATCTGACCGCGCTCCAGGGTGAGGGAGACACCGTCCACGGCGGGCTTGTCCTTGCCCGGGTACTGGTAGACGACCTCTTGGAGCCGGATCTCCTGCGTCGGCGCGGCGTGCACGCGGGGGCCGCGCTTGGGGGCGCGGGCGGCGGCGTCGTCGAGGAAGGCCTGCATGTCGCCCAGGTACAGGCTGGTGTGGAAGACGGCGGCGCCGTTGATGACCACCTGGGACAGCGCGGCGAGCATGGTCTGCACGGCGATGACCGCCGTCGCCGCGACCGCGAGTTCGATCCGGCCGGACACCGCAAGCCAGGCCAGGGCGCCCCAGGTCGCGACGAGGAAGACGCCGCCGACCAGCGCGGAGAGCAGGGAGATCCGCAGGGTACGCGGGGCCGCGGCCAGGGTGCGCCGGTCGCACCGGTCGGACAGGGCGCGGTACCAGTGGATGAGGTAGTCGGTCATCGAGTTGGCGCGGACTTCGTCGCCGTACTTCGACTCCGTCGCCCACCAGCGCATCATGCCGCGCACGTTGCGGTCGGCGATGTTGGCGTAGTGGATCTCGTAGTCGACCCGGGCGGTCAGCACGGCGCCGACGCCGGCCGGTAGCACGGCGAGCAGGAGGGGCGGCAGGATCAGCGGGTTCAGCACCGACAGCACGCCGCCGGCGGTGACCATGCGGATCAGCGCGGACAGGAAGCGCTGGGCGTCGGTGACCATGACGTGTGTGCGGATCACCCCCATCTCGGCTGCCTCGTGCCGGTCGGAGAATCCGTCCTCGGCGTATGCGGAGGCTTCGACCCGGCACACCGCCTCGACCAGGGCGGTGTCCGTCTCCGTGGTCAGCCGCGGAGTGATCCGCCGCTCGGCGTACGTGGCCACCGCCCCCGCAGCGCGTGCCAGCGCGGCGGCGAGCGCCACCACCAGCAGCGCCGGCAGGGCGCCGCGCAGCCGCTCGCCGGCAGTGCCGTCCCCGAGGACCGGTGCCATGGCGCGGGCGGTGGCGGCCAGCACCACGGCGGCTGCGACTCCCGTGACCACCTGGCAGCCGAGGAGGAGCTGCACGGCCCGCCGGTCGGTCCGCCACGACAGCCGCGCGATCCGGCCCAGGACGGCCGGGATCTGCGCGCACATCCGCCGGAAGGAGACCTCGGCGAGCGGATTGACGGAGTACTGCCCGCTGTAATTGATCTCCGCGGGAGGTGGTGGAGGCGGCGCGGTGTCCTGCTGTTCGTTCGTGACCGAGGTCAACGTGTTCCCCCTGGAGGTCGTCCGGCGTGGTCGTGAAGCTCAACGAGCCAGCGCGGATATCGAACTGGTGTGTTTGAGCCGCTTCCGATTTCCCGGGACAGAGCGTGTGTCGGAGCGTGGTGGATGCATCGATCCGCCTCCAGCAACAGGAGTGCGAGGGAAGGGGGTTGGCCGAAACGCCGACAGTTCCCCAGCGGGCGGCCCGGCCGGGTGCGGAAGTCGCCGCGACTAACGGTGGCCCCCCGCTCTCTGGATCGCTCGATCAGGTGATTGTCGGGATCGAGGCCGATGCGGTCATCAGTTGGCGGCAAGAGTGTGGTGCCTGGGGCGACTTCCTCGCTTCCCCACGCCTCGACTGGTAGCGGTGCTGCTTCGGGGGAACGGCCCGCAGACCGGTGACCGGCCCGCCGATGGACCGCGGAGAGTGATGACTGTGAAGGCTGGCGCTGCTGTCTCCGACTTCTACTGCGACCAGGCGCTGTCCGGCCTGGTGCCGGTCGAGAAGGTTGCGGAGACGGACCGCGCTCTCGCCTTCCACCACACCAACCCGTCCCATCCCGTGCACATCGTGGTGATTCCGAAGGAGCACATGCCGTCCCTGACCAACCTGGGCGATGCCGACGAGGGCCTGCTGACCGAGGTCATCAGTCTGGCGCGCAAGGTGGCCGCCCAAGTCGAAGCGGAGCACGGATCGTGCTCGGTCATCACGAACCTGGGGCTGTACCAGGAGTCGAAGCACCTGCACTGGCACGTGATCTTCCGTGGCGAGAGCGACGAGCAGATTCTCAGCACCCACGGACGCCATGACGGCTGACTTTTTCACGCCTCGCCAAGGCTCCCGGGGCCGGGCCCGGTCCTGCTGGATCTGCGGATCGACGGCGCGGCGGTCGAGGTGACGGTGTGGGATGGCGATCCGGTGCTGCCGGTGGCCCGGGCTGCGGACACCGGCCGGGTGGGCCAGCACGGCCTGGAGATCGTGATGGCCGTCGCCCAGGGCTTCGAAGCCCGCCAGGAACCGGTCGGCAAACGCATCACCGCCCGCATCGCCCTTACGCACGGGACAGCTTGATGGTGGTGT